>JALSLV010000077.1 GCA_026988115.1 Lysobacterales bacterium
TTTTTAAACATATTAAAAAATGGAGAAATAAATGAAACATAATAAAATCTTAAGTGCTTTAGGCATGGCTAGCACAGCACAGCACAGCACAGCACAGCACAGCACAGCACAGCACAGCACAGCACACTTAGACAGCTTACCAAACGCATAGTTCAAGTTACGGCATTTACGGTTTCGTGTTTGGTTGTGTTACCAAGCTTCGTCCAAACGGCAGATGCTCAAACGGCTCTTGATCCGATTGATGTATTTGGAGATCCAATTGATGACCCATGGGGTGATTGGGGCGGTTGGGCTGATGATGATTGGGGTTGTCAATCCCTTGGTTGTGAATCATCTGATGATGGGGGAGGTGGTTCTAGCGGAGGAGGTAACACAGGCGGTAATAATGGAGCAGTATGTGTTTCTGAACAAGAATTACTTCAAAATGTTCAAGTGTGTGTTGTAGCAACACTCGGTGCAACTGGAGCGGCAATTGGGATATTAAATGGGGCAGCATGTTCAACATGTTTTCTTGCTCCTAATATAGCCTCATGTGGCACCTGCGCTGTTCTAACCGTGTTTACTGGTTTTGCTGTAAATATTGCTGCAGATCAGTGTCAACCTCCAGAAATGGAAGTATGCCCCTAACAAAGTCGTGTATCATCACCCTAAGCCGTTGTGCTAATGTGGTTGCTATTAATCTATTGTTAAATACTCTAGGTTAATAGCGATGTGTAATTTTGATAATCAAAATGTGAGAACTATGAAGAATAAAATTAAATACTATGTTCTTTTGTTGTTGGTGATTATATCTCTAATACTGTTCTTTTTAAAAAAAGATAGGTTGGTTATACCAATAAAAGAAAATAAAACACTTCAAATTAATCCTATTATAGAGAAACAGTCTTTGTCTTCACTTAAGAGAACTTATCTTTATGATAATAGTAAAAAAGCAATAGATATACTTCCCGAGTTAATTGACGAAGCACAAAATAATGATGCTAGTGCTGCATATAGAGCTGTTGAACTTAGTTCAATTTGTGGGTTAACTAATGCGGCTGTTAATTATAAGGGAATAGATGACTTTTTAGTTAGTTTAGGTGAGGCTATGCTTAGTGATAGTTCGGGACGTGTTTTTTTTAATCAATTACTAACATTTCCTGGTATATCTGTAGATTCGTTTGATGAATTTTCCAATGTTATTACAAGTGGATTAGGCTATTGTGAGGGTTATGAACTTGAAAAAGACGAATACACTAAAATATTTCATTTGCTTAACATTGCTGCTAAAAATGGGAATGCAGAAGCTATGGTTTTTCTTTGGAACATGTCACTGCCTGGTTATATAAAATCAAAAGCGAAAAACTTTCATGACCCCAACAATTTAGATTATTTAAAATTTTCTCAGGAAAACAAGAGTTGGCGTGATATTAAGGTTGACTACTTATTCGAAGCAGCTAGAGCAGGAGAAGAGAAAGCATGGGTTTTACTTGGAGATGTTTTAAGTAGTGATGAATGGATGCTTCCTGATTTAGCTGAAGCTTATAAATATTATTATGCTGCTTCAAAGTATTATCAATTTCCATTTTTAATTAATAAATTAACAGTTTTAGAAAATCATTTAACTATAGATGAAATAAGAAAAGGTAAAACCAATGGTGATAACTTATATAGGCAATTTAATTGAGGTATAAAATGTTAGATAGAGAAAAAGTTGAAAGTATAAAAAAAATAGGGTCAAAAATGATATATTTTGAACTGCTTATTTTTTATCTTGCGATATTTACTGTTTTGTATTTTGAGGACATGAAAAGATATTCAAATACGATTATGATATGGACAGTTTTTATAGTTTTATTTTCAAAAATATCAGTTCTTTTAGCTAGGCAAAAAGCAATCTTAAGACTTATGTCTCAAAAATGAAGTTTATAAGAACAATAGTGTGTAAATGTGAAGCTTAAAACAGGGAAACTCACTAACTCAAAAATCGAGAATTGCCCTGTTTTTACACCGATTAAAATCTCTGATGAAATCATCGATTGCTTGCGGGTTGATGAGAGCGTTAAACTAAAACCACTTAGCTTTGCTGGTGGTTTTTTAACCCTGTATTTACTCAAGTTTTTAGCTGGGGATAAAAACACCTCCAGCGGTTTTGCTGATTGTGCCATTGATGAATTGTATCTGTGGGCTGGTGCACGTGTGGGCTCGAATCGCTTTGTGAAAACCGTCTGTTCGGCTGTGGCTCGATTTAACAACTCTCTTAAAGCGTTGAGTCAAAACTCAAAACTAACACTTGATGATTTAATCGCCATCAATACCCGTTTGCGACCCAAAAAGCACAATTACGGTATCCGAACTAGCAACATGCGAGCAGGCAACCCAAAGACCAATCCCAATGCGTTTTATTGTATTCCACCAGAATTGGTTATGGATTATATGCATGATTTCTTAACATTTTATAATAATGATGACAAATCAATAAATAAAGCATTATATGCATTGTTGCAGTTTATCTTTATTCACCCCTTTCGTGATGGCAATGGACGTTTGTCCCGTTTGCTATTAATCCATAGCGTGCAAAAAAAGCACGGCTTTATCTTTGCCTGTTTATTAGCAATCTACCTTAAAAACATCGATAAAAAAGAATACCATCAATGCATGAAACACTACCGTGAAGGCAATATTGACCCGTTAAAACACTTCCACGACAAAGCCATTAACTGGACGTGCAAAAGTTATGAGGAAATTAATGGATTGCTATCGGCGTATGAAGAACTAATCGGTAAAGAAAAAGTTCAAGCGGATGAAATTTACAGGCAAATTGTTGTTAAAATTGCAAAAAACAGCAAACACAAAATAGACCCAAGTGTTTTTCAACCTCAAGTCACTAAAGGTCAATATAAAATATACCTCAATACCGCTTTGCTCAATGCCTTAAATCAATTCGATTATTACCTGCGTTTTGAATTGCGCAGTTGTATGGCTTATTAACCAGTTGCATTGATGAATTTATAATCATTCTCAAAACCTCAAACTCGGATCGCCGAGTAAATTCCAGTTAATCCTTAAATCATCATTCGGTTGCAGTTGTTGTTTGCTGGTTAATATGGCTTTGCCTAGGGTTTGACCTTGGTTGTACATTTGCTCTAAGACAGTGACATTCATCCTTTGGTTGCTTTGGTAAAACCCCAGCACCATGGCTCCGTGTATGGCAACGGCTCCGTATTCTCCAGAAAATAACCATTGGTGTGCCAAAGTGTTAATACTGGGCGATTGGTAATAGGTGGTGTAACAGCTTAATGGCGATAAAAGCGTTGGATTATTGCTGTTGTTAAAATCACTGATGTGCTGCGACTTGATAATGCCTTGATAAGCCCAAGAAGTGGGTGAGCCATGTCCATCAAAGATTATGTTGTCCATGCCATTATTCACTAAATTTATGATGTCATCTCTGGCGCTGGTAATTGGGTTTGGGCTATTGGCAGCGAGATAGTCGTCTATGTACACTCGCGAAACAGTAGCTGCATTTAAATTCAGTTGATTAGCTATTTCATCTAGCTGTGCTGTAAAGATTACGTTGTTGTTATCGGTTTGTTCCGCAATCAAAAGCGTGTTGTTTTCTGTCTTTGGATGGCTTTTTTGCCATTGTAAGGTTTTGTTTACAATGTGAGATAGGTCTTGAATGGTTCTTACTGGCCAACGCCCTAATGCAAAATCTGGTTGTAAATCATGGTTGATGTCGGTATAGGGATAGTCTGTGGGCGCGTAGTTGATTTGCGTACTTGTTTGGCGGTAGTTGGTTGGAATAAAGCTTATGGCGTTGTTGTTTAAATAATCGTTATAATCATAAGTTTGTCCACCGACTAACAAGACATACTCAAATGGATTTTGTTGAAATGCATCTTCAAGAAACAGCTGTAAGGCTTTTGGTGTTTCATGCCCATAACCGTATTGTTGTACTATATCAGACCAATTAATAATTTCTGTGGTATAGCCTAGGACTTGTTTTGATGCACTAAAGTTCTGTAAGTCATTGTTAATAAAATTAGGGTGAGCGATTATTAAGTAGTTTGCCTGATTGGTGTTAATTGCTGGCAATGATGGTGCTTCGATTAATGAGGGTCGTAGCAGTTGATTCTCTGTTGCTATCCAATAGTGATTAAGATTAGTGGAGTTAATGCCAGTTAATAGAACGTTATTGGCAGTTGAGATTTCAAAGCTATTTTCAAATAACACATCGGGATTTATAAGATTGGTTGGTATTGGCAGTGAATATAAATCACCAATGCTGTTTTCTGCATAAGCAATTAAATCTTGAGTGGAAAAGCCTGAGAGAGAAAATCGGGTATTTTGTTGCTTGTGGTTAAATTCAAGCACATCATTGGATGCCACTAAATTTCTTGTGTAAGTTAAGTTTAATTTGTCAAAATAGACTAAATCAGCAGTAAATCCCGTGTCTTTGACTAACTCAAAGGTGAGGGTGTTGGTTCCATGATTCAGTAGCTGACCATCGATGGTTGTGGATATATCCCATTTAAACAGACCGTCACGTCTTTGGTCGTAGAGGGTGTGTTGATTAATTAATACTTTGAGGTGGTGATCAGGATTTGTCTGAGGGTTGCCTGCAAAGTTGGTTAAGCCTAGCATTGTTAAGTTTAACGTTAAATCGTGTTGCAATTGCACGGTTTCATCCAAGTTAAAATCAATGCTGTAGGAGTCGCCATTACCTGCGTTATAAAGAAGTTTTTCAAACCACGGGTCGTCGTATGTGCTAGCAAGGCTGTAGGTGAGATTTTGGTCTCTTTTTACGGTTTTGCGGTAATTTCTGGTTATTGATTGGGGATTAATGTTTGTGTTAATTGAGGGTTCTTTGACCAGCAATGGATTTATGCTTAACTGATAGACAGAGTAATCAAGGTATAATGAATCCTGAGGGCTTAAGTGGCCAACAAAAAAATCAATGTATTTTCGACCTGTTTTAGGATATGTTTGTATGTTTCTGGCAATAGCGTTACCTTTGTGTGACACAGCAATATCGGAATTGGGATAGGCAGCAAGGTCAAATCCAAAAGGCAATAAATCAGATTGATAAACACGCATTAAGCCTGTTTCTTGGCTTTGGATGTTGATTACAATTGCATTGTTGTTGGCTTGCTTATTAGTGGAAATTTTGCGCTTTAATTGTTTGTTTTCTTGCTGTATCTGCGACCAATTAATTTTTTGTGGTTGTGGTTTTGTGCCGTAGGATTTGTTTAAATCATAACTGCGGTAAAACTCTTCTTTACCATTTGAGTTAACCGTGGATAGTTGAAATTGAGTGATTTCTTCATTAAGTTTAATGACTTGACTGTATTCGAGTGGAGTTAAGCTGTTAATGGCTTTTGAAGGAATTAAGTTGTTGTTGATTTTGTTCCATTTATTTAATTTATTCAATACCCAAATATTATAACCAAGGTTAAAGTTTTCAGATTCACTTACCCAATTAATGGATAAGTGGTCGCCAGAAAATGTAGAATTAATAAAGGCAATGGTCACATCAAAGGTTTCTTCCGCACCAAAATTAGCCGTTACGGAGTTGACTGGACATTGAGGGCTGATGATTGACAAATTAGTTGTGTTGAATGCTTGCCAAGTGGTGCCAGCATTTGTGCTAAATTGCAATGTTGCTCCACCATCACAGCATTGTTCATAACCTATATAACGAAGGACATGATAACCTGTTGATAAGCTTTTCGTGCCATAAAGTATTTCTTGGGAAGTGGCATAACTTGCCCAAGAGTTACTCCACCACATGTCATCCGCCGTTCCATTTGGAGCCCACAATTCTTCAATAACGGTATCATCTACATAAATACTGCCGCCATCACCACTGTCACCTCCAAATCGAAATTCCCAAGTGGTTGCAGTTGTGGCATTGAAAAACATTTCAGAGGTGTAAATTATTTGCATGTTGTTGGAACCAACAACCCCAAACTGACTTTGGTTGTCAATGTTGGTGTAATCATTAAAATGGGTGCAGCCATAGCCAGCAACACCATCAGCGGTGGCAGCAAAAGTGGAATCAGCACTGGCTTGAGTGGTGGGGTCAAAGGTGGAATTTTTAGTGTGGTATTTGATGCCTGTTTGAGAAAAAGTAGTCACAGCATTTGAAGTTGTAGAAGCTGCAGCGTTGTCATAATAAAAATTTATGTCTCGACTACCAGCGGCAGCAATTGCGGGAACACTAACCCAAATGATAGCAGTCATGGCAATGGCATCATAGTCTTCAAGAAAATGCGGAATTAAAGTTAAATCGTCGCTGTCAACAAAGCGAATATCATCACCATTATTAGCCCACACAAAATTGGGTGCATTAGATGTGTTTATTGTGAGTTTGATTTCGTAATTGGATACAGCTGTAGCTGATGAGTTGTTGACTGTTATGGGCACCTTGTGATTCCAGTTACTATCCCACCAAGCAAAGACATTAGTTGATAATGTCAATAATAGTAAAGCGACAATCTTAAATTTCAAAGTGATTATTTTCATACTAAAACTCCGTGTGGGAAAATCTCATGCTCAAATTCTACTACAATAGTTATTGGTGAGTACATTAAAAAGCATTTATTTATCATTTGATTTTCATCTATTTAGGAATTAACACAAAGATAATGATTTTTTTAACTGTTTGTTTGACAAAAAGTTCTTAATAATATACTTTATCAATTTAGTAATTAATCAAATAATCTTTTAAGAGAGGGTAACCGAAAATGAGTAAGAAAATTTTAGTATTATTAATGGTGTTTTCATCCTATGCTTTGGCTGCAAGTAAGCCAACCGTCACACCGCCAATGTCGCCAAGAGGAGGAGCTTTGGCTATTCCTGATGATGCTTATGATGGCACAGTTGGCACGATGGCATGTTTGACTGTAGCAGGTCCTGGTGGCACTATTAACGACATGAATGTTGATATTGACTTAGAACATACATGGGTAGGGGATTTAGTGATAAAAGTAATAGCCCCTGATACAACGACATTAACCTTACAAAGTCGAGCAGGATTTGCAGAACCTGCAGATGATGGCACTGGTGGTTTTGGGGATAGCAGTGATTATCAGGCAGGTACTATTATAAATTTTGCTAATAGTGGTGCAACATCTGCTGAAGATGCGGGTTCTACAATTCCAGGTGGTGACTTTATTTGCTTTACAGATGGTCTATGTAACTATTCACCTGCACCAGGTGCAGGTCCAGGAACGGACTTTACTGACTTTGTTGGTATGGACTCGACAGGTAATTGGCAGGTTTGTATCGGCGATGCAGGTGGTGGGGATACAGGTAACTTTATTTCAGCAGCGATTAACTTTGATGTTGCTGCTGTTTTAGCACCGCCAACTGCAGTTCCTTCATTGTCTTTTTATGGAGTTCTTTTGATGATGAGTTTGTTAATCATCATGATGGTTTACAGACAAAAACGTAGAGCATGATGGAATAAAATGCTAGTCTAGTTAAAATTTGTCTAGTATTTTTCGATTTCAAAAAGAAAAACCTGTCTGGATAAGTAGGCAGGTTTTTTTGTTTAGCTTAAAGTTTAAGAATGGCAAATAAGCTTATTATATGAGTTCATAATTAATTCAGGCATATTAAATTCTTCAATTTTTTGTGAAGCTGACCATTTAATCATTATGGTTTCAAAGCTACTGGTATTATAAAATAATATTCTGGCATCGATAGATGAAGCATAACTGCCATCGGCATGAACAGTTCGATAAAGAGAGTTGTTTTTGTTGTTAGTTATTTGCAGTTTTGCCCCATAATCAATTCTATTTTTACAAACAGGGATAATCCCTATCCATTGTTTGGGGTTGGAGTTATTAAGAATAACAGTTAAGTCTTGATTGTTGTTGTTGATGACAAAGTCATAGTCGCCATCGTTATCAAAATCAACAGATGCCAAACCTCGACCAACTCTTAAGTTTAAATCATTAGTTATGCTTGTATCAAATCTAAAGTCTAGTCTTCCTAAATTATGCCAAAACTGAATTGGCTCTCCTAAAAGCCTATTATTGGTCAGTGACTTGTTGTGTTGAGTTGAACCATTGACCGTAATAATATCCAAATTATTGTCAGCATTATAGTCAATCAAAAGTGTGCCAAATCCAGTAACAGGTCTAACATTTTTGACCAGTTTCAATGATGCTGTTTTGTCAGTAAATATTCCTTTTTTGTTAAGATAAAAGGTGTTGGTTTCTCCTTTGAAGTGAGTCACGTATAAGTCAGAATAACCATTATTATCAACATCACCGATTGCGATACCCATACTTGCTTCAGATGCACCCATTAAATTAAAGGCTGCACCACTAATTTTTGCACTGTCTTTGGACAGTTTTCCATTAACGTTATAAAACAACTGATTAGCTACGCCATCATTGGCTAAATAAATGTCGGCCCAACCGTTATTGTCAAAATCATCTGCAACAACGCCAAGACCTGGAGAAACATCACCCAAATTTTTATCAATTGGTTTTAAATCAAAAGAGATTCCATTTTTGTTGATGAGTAATAGATCGGATAATTGCTGATAAGATTTTGGCGGGCAATAATCTCTGTTTCCATTTGCAGATTTACACAGTGCAACTATTGAGTCATCAACATAATTAGTCACCCAAGCATCTAGAAACCCATCTCTATCAATATCAAACCAAGTTACACCTGTATAGAATTGTTTTCCTCTAGGTGTGGAAATCATAGGAGATAGAACAAACTTACCATTGCCTTGATTAAGCCATAAGGCTAATTTGTTTTTACCACCCACGAATAAATCAGTATACCCATTGTTATCAACATCAGCTGCGGATGCAAAAATCAAATAATCCAAACCTTGCAAACCCGCAGATTGTGTCACATCTGTGAATTTCATTTGATTGTTATTATAAAGTTTGGAATAACCCATGCTGGAGCCAAATTGTGGAATAAATACATCCATATCTCCATCATTATCATAATCTAAAATTGCTACACCAGAGCCAAGTGGCTCGTAAATAGAAAACTCTTCTGAAAAAGCCGCATCGTGTTTAAAGTCCAATCCCAATACCGTACCGTTTAATACAGTTATTATACTTTTTGTATCGTTTTGAGGTTTTGTTTTTTCTTCATTGACTGGTTCGTTTTGAGAACAGGCAGTTAAAAAAACAATTGTTATTAGTAAGTGATATTTATGAATCATTAAAAATCTCATTGCCAAGAAACCCAATTGCTTTAATTTCATTATATTGTTTAATAAATTTTAGCTCTAATTGTTTCGACCAGTTGGTAGAAAACTGTTTTAAAAGATTGAGTGCTTCATTTTGGGTTATATTATTGTATTTAGCTTTCAATAGGATAAAGTTAAAGGCTAATTCTGGGGAAAGTTTTAATTGAGCAAAAAGTTGCTCTTCTATTACTTTATATTTATTATTGTCGAGAGTGAAATTTTGCAATAATAATTGCAATAGTAATTGGTGTATATTTTCTAAGTTTGAATCTTGATTAATCCATTGTGTTATTTTAGCTAGTGCTTCTAGGTGTTTATTTTGCATCGATAAACTCATAATAAAGGCTTTACGAACTTTCTCATTGGAAATATTTTGATTGAAAAGTTGTTGTAAAAGCAGTTCTGCTTCATGAGGTTTATTGAGGCGAATTTTAATACTGGCAAGATTCAGTGTTGCCTTTACATTAAGGGGTTGAATGTTAAGTGCATTTGAAAAAAAATACTTGGCTCTATCAAGTCTATTTTGTTTCAACATAACAATACCCAAGTTGACAGATGTTTTGACATTCTCTGGGTTCAACTCACGCGATTTTAAATAGGCTTTTTGAGCTCTGGTCAGATCATTCATTCGGAAGTACATGCTACCAAGATTAAGGTAGCTCCTATCGTTGTCGGGTTCTAATTCAATAAGTTTCAATAATAACTCGGTGGCTTTAGCAATCCTTTTTTGGCTTATCAAGGCCTTAATATCCATTTTTAATGAAGCAACAGGATTTCCAAGATGTTGTTTTTTTTCTGTAAAATGGTTTGGAAATTGTAACTGAGCATTACTGTGGTCTATGGTGTGTTTTTTTGCTAGGTCATACTCACCGCATTGGCGATAAGCACTGGCTAATGGGGAATTGAATTGTTTATATTGAGGGAGCAGATTTATTAATTCTTTATAGCTTTGGATGGCTTTTTTACAGTTATTATTAAGTAGGTATAATTGCGCTTGTATATATTTGCTCTGCACATTATTTGATTGAATTTGGTTAATGCGATTAAGTGTTTTTTGCGCCTTGTCAAACTCCCCTAAGCTAATCATCATTTCAGTTCTCAATAAATAAAACAATACTTTATCAGAATTATTGGCCCTCGATAAACCAGCGATTATGTGTTTATCTGCTTGTTTATAAGCTTCTTTTTTGATGGCTATTTGTGCTAAATAATAGTCATAATCAGGTAATAATGATTTTTGAGACAATAAGGTTAAAAACCGCTGACTTAGAGATAATTCACCGTGCGAGAAAAAGATTAAAGCCACTTGTTCAAGAGCCTTTTCAGAAAAGCCACTGTTGTCTATTTTTTCCAACAGTTTAGCTATTTTTTTTTGTGAATATTTGTCCCACAGTTGCCAGTCAACTGTTTTTGCATCATTGATTAATAAACTTATTTGATTATTATCCTGACACCCAGAAAAAATAACAATTAATAAAATAATTAATAGAATCTTCATAAGAGAGACCTTTGCTTAATTGTGTAATACATTTATCTTATGGATTAGTTGGTTTTATAAATAAACACTTGAGCCTTTTTCTCGCTTGTTTTAAAACCACGATACATACCCGCCGTATTAAAAGTCATAACGACATTTCCCTTATTATCAAGACCAATAATGCCACCATCACCACCGGCTTTTACCAATTCTTGATTGATGACTTCATTGGCGGCTTGATTTAATCCGTTTTTTTTATATAGAACCCGAGCGCAAATATCATGAGCAACGGCATAACGGATAAAATATTCGCCGTGACCCGTTGCTGAAATACCACAACTGCGATCATCAGCGTAGGTTCCAGCTCCAATGATTGGAGAATCTCCGATACGCCCAAAAGCTTTGTTGGTCATTCCACCTGTTGAGGTTCCTGCTGCAATTGTTCCATTTATATCAATGGCAACAGCACCTACTGTGCCAAATTTAGAATCTGTTTTGAGTAAATCTTCGGATAAAGAGACTTCTTTTTTATCGTTTATGGCTTGCCATTGTTGGTAACGGTAATCCGTGTCAAAATAACTGTTGTTAACCATTTCAAGTTGTTGTTGTTTGGCAAATTTATCTGCTCCTTCACCTGATAACATCACATGTGGCGAGTTTTTCAAGACTTCAAAGGCTGCATTAATTGGATTTTTGGTTTTTTTGACACCAGCAACTGCCCCTGCTTGTAAATCACTGCCACGCATAATCGAAGCATCCAATTCGTGTTTGCCAACTTTATTATAAACAGCACCCTTACCCGAATTGAACAAAGGCGAATTCTCCATAACATTAATAGCAGCCATGACTGCAGCAGTGGATTCTCCTCCGTTTTCTAAAACTTTATAGCCCGCATCAAGTGCTTGGGTGAGTTTGGCACGAATTTCGGCTTCTTTTTTACCCGATAAATTCTTTTTTAAAATCGTGCCAGCACCGCCATGAATTACGATAGAGAGTTTGTGTTCTTTTGCCATTAGTGTTCCCGATAAAAGTAGAGTTAAAATCCATACAGTTTTATACATAATTAGTCTCATTAGTCTTGATTGGTAAAGTTGCTTATTTTATCCCAAGCTTTTTGGGGTAGATTAAAGTCAATTTGGTGTCCACCACTAAATTCATTAATCCATAGGTTTTGATTATCAACCCAACCAGCATCGATGAATACTTGATGGTTTGAACGAGATAAATTGCGTAAGTTTGGACCAGATGTGTCAAATGCACCGACAGAAATATAAACAGGAATTTTCCGAGCGGCATTAAATGGTGCATTTGTTCCTGCCTGTGCTTCTAATACACCTGCACTGACCGCATAAGCCGCAAAGAAATTGGCGTTGTTAAGCATTAAGGTGTGCATGACATGACCGCCTGATGAAAAACCGTGTCCATAGATTCGTGTTTTTTCAATATCATAATAACGGAACATATTATCTAAAATTAGCGACAATATTGGAATGTCGCGCGAGGCAACCCAGCCGCCACCGATTTCTCCAGTGGCAGCTTGAGCCACTACAATAAAGTCATTGGCATCAGCAGTTGGTCGCCAAAAATCGCGCATGGCTTTGGCATTGCTTGGGGCAGTGCCCGCACCAGATGCTCCATGCCAGGTAAATAAAAGAGGCATGGGATTATTGGGCGTGTAACTCGGAGGAATAGAAATGTAATAGGTGTAATGGTTGCCATTGTAAGTGACATGACGGTTAAATATTCCTGGGTAGGCACCGCGTTTACCACCACTGGGTTGCGATACGGTCTGAAAAGTGGCACTAAAGATGGTGTCGTTTTCAGCAGCTCTTCCAAAACACGAATAAGATAAAATAACGAGTAATAGAATAAAGCTTAAGCCTGTATTGGTTATCACTCTAGCTGGTTTGTATTTTTTTGCTTTCAGAATCATTAACTCATAATAACATTTTTATTAAAGACGTGCAGGTATTTTTTATCATCAATATAAATAGTTGGTGATAAGATATTTTCTTGGTTTGCTAGGCGAGTTAAGGGCTTGTGCTAAAATAGTGTTTTCACTATCGGGAGTTGGGGTATAATACAAAAATGAAAAACCAACTAATAGCCGAAGTCAAATCAATCAAAGCACTTGATAATAGGGAAGAAACCACTAAATTAGAAACCATTAATTGGATAAATTCTGGTGTGGAGCTTTGTCGGCTTAAGAAGCCTGATGTCCCGAACAAGCACCTTGTTTCTTACTTTGTACTAGTGGATGGTGATTATATTTTGCTTGTGGATCATATCAATGCGCAACTATGGTTGCCCACAGGTGGTCATGTTGAGCCAAATGAGCATCCCCGTGATACTGCATTGCGAGAAGCATTAGAAGAATTATCAATTAAAGGTGAGTTTTTACAAGAAACACCGTTATTTCTTACCAGTACCGTAACTGTTGGTAAAACCGCGGGTCACACCGATGTGTCTCTTTGGTATGTTTTGAAGGGCAAACGTGATATGAAGCTTACCTTTGATCAATCAGAATTCAAGCGTGTTAAGTGGTTTCATAAAGATGAAGTGTCGCTTGAGCGAACAGATCCAGAATTTGGTCGTTTTCTGAAAAAGCTATATGGCTTGTTGTTAAAAGGTGGTTCATGAATAGCCTGATTAAAATTGTTATTGATAATAATGAAAAATGTAAATCTGAAACAGCTTGTGTAGGCATTGGTATAAACGGCCTAGACTGTTCGGGAAAAACTTATTTGGCTAGTAAATTTTATGACTATGTGTCAGGTTTCACAACGTTGTTGATGTAAACCCATCTTGTTAGAAGACTTTAATCTTAACAACCTTTGTTTAAATTGGCTAGGATTTTGTTTAAAGATTTTAGGCTTAATTTGAAACCATTTTTCT
>JALSLV010000078.1 GCA_026988115.1 Lysobacterales bacterium
CTTTGCCTTATGAAGATTTATTTAGCGGACGAAAATTTCCTAAAGAAGAAAAGCCTATTGTTATTGGTGAGATAGGGGGTGAGGGTGCATTAAAGATTCATCATGTTTATAAAGTCGAAAAAGATTATACGGTCACTGATGAGGATGGTCATAAAGAGATAATTAAACGGCCTGTTTCAGTAACCTCACTCGAATTAACTGAATTTGATCAAATACTCGGCGAAGGGTTATTGATCAGTAAAAATAAGGAAACTACACTCATTGATTTTAATGTTATTGATCCCAATTTCAGACGATTTGTGACCCTAGGTGTTCCATTACCTTGTGGTTTTATACCTACGCAGCTAATTGCGATGCATGAGTTAGCCAATGAGTGGGATCGTATTGTCTTAACAGAGGCAGAAGATAGCGTTAAAGTTGCAATGAGAATTATCTTGCCTGATTTTGAAAACCTGACCTTTGTTAATGATGTTGAGCGTGTGGGGCAAGCCTCGGTACGTCGGATTGCAAAAGTTAAAATAAAGGGTTCACCTTATCCTATCCCATTAAATAGTTTAGGCGACGGTATGGTGCGAGTTTTGCAATTAGTGTTAAAAACATTGACGGCAAAAGGCGGTTTTTTACTGATTGATGAGTTTGAAAATGGCTTGCATTACAGTGTGCAGGAAAAAGTGTGGCAATTATTATTTGAGTTGGCGGAAAAATTAGATATTCAGGTGTTCGCCACCACGCATAGTTGGGATTGTATTGAAAGTTTTTCTAAGGTTGCATTTGCTAATAAAACCACTGAAGGCGTGTTATTTAGAGTAGGGCGAAGTATGCGTACCAGTGATAAAGGACGAGTTATTGCCACCGTTTTTGATGAGCAGCAACTTTATAATATCACCCAGTCTGATGTCGAGGTGCGTTAATGGAGGCGGCTAAAAAAGTATTGTTGGTTGAGGGTGGTGCAGATCAATCTTTTTTTGAGAAGATTTGTAAAAGATTATCATTAGATGCCGTTGTTCAAGTTGCTCCGCCAAAGGATTTAGGTGGACGATTTAATTCTAAAGAAGGTGTATTTCAGCATTTGGAGGTGTTATTACCACAGCTTAAAGATGGTCAGATAACACATATCGCGTTGGTCGTTGATGCGGATTATTCTGAGCATCATGGCTTAGGTTGCCAGAAAACGATTGATAGAGTTACTGCCATTGTTAAGCCGTTTGATTTTGAACTCGATCCAGCATCAGAAAACGGTTTATGTTTTAAACATGGCGATGGCTTTGCTGATTTGGGTTTATGGGTTATGCCTGATAATCAACAGGAGGGTATGCTTGAGGATTGGATAAAGACTTGCGTTAAAGTTGATGAACAAACGCTTTTTCAATCTGCAAGTTCAGCGGTACAGGGTTTAGAAAATCCAAAATTTAGTACACATTTAACCGCTAAAGCTGAAGTAGCAACTTGGCTGGCTTGGCAAAAACAGCCTGGGCATGGTTTATATCTGACGCTTAAGGATGATCTATTAGATGGCGACAGTCCATTATTTAAAGCCATTGAACAGTGGTTGCTTGGGGTATTTAAATAAAAATGACATCCTTGAACATGCATTTAAACTGTACAGATTTACTTGACTATTGCATATGTAAGGCAAAGGTATTTGTATGCAAATAGACCAATTAACAAAAGGCATAGAAGAAAAATTCAAACAAAGCCGCTTGGTTTTTTGGTATGACTCTGAGCAAAGTTTCTCTGAAGAAATATCTACAATAACTATTAAAGATGTCACTCTGCTGGATATGTCTGATGTTTCGATATTTGAAACTAAAAAGCGTATCGAATTAGATGAGCCATCTAATCAATTTTTGCTGTATTTCCCTTATGCAGAACCTGA
>JALSLV010000079.1 GCA_026988115.1 Lysobacterales bacterium
TAATTTTATGATAGATCAAATCAAAAATCAACAATGGGATTGTTTTAGAGATTAAAGACTAGAACATGTGAAATTATGTATTTAAACTTGACAGGTCAAAACATATCAACCCCGCGATATAATACCGTAATTCAGGACTCCAAGAAATTCTCATATCAAAGAAAATTATTGTAGGGTTAGTCGTCTATCTCAAAATAATTTGATGCAGAAATGGGGATTTCTTGTAGTCCCAACTTGTTGATTTTGTTATGAATGGTCTAAGCCTATCCGCTCTTGGACTGCGTTATCAGCTTTTGCTTTAGAATGACTTAGGACTGCATGCTGATGCCTTGCCAAGAACAAATAGGCTTAGACTGTAGTGCGGTATTATGTCGCGAGGTTAATAGGATAAGCCATGCCCATAGACAGTATTGTGTCAATTTAAATTGTAGAATCGTAAATCAAATTTTCCAACCCCAACGATTATCTCTTTCGATTTGAGTTTATTGGTAAGTGGGATTTATCCCACTCAAAGTTAAGTTTAAACTAGAATAATAATGGTAAAATTCGACAATTTAACAAAAGAAGGTGTTATATCATAGAATCCTTTGAAAAGGGTACAGCTCTCCCTTAAACTTCGAAATGTCGTTACTAGTTTTAAAAAAGAACTAAGTAATCTTGGAGTGCCAACAGTATGAAAGATATAGAATATATTGATGTGACTAGCGACTCATTTGAAATTAAACAGATTATTTATGATTCTAGAAAAACAACTGAAATGTTTTATGACTCTGTAATAATTAAGTCGACTCATACAAGAAGAGTAAAAAATAACTTAGATAATTTGTTTTTTGAATTACTTTTACAATTTCATGATGAAGTAATAATGTTGAATTTTTATGAAGTTTCAGATATTATTAGTACAAGTACACTCTCATATTTTCCAGAAATTAGAGAGATTAAAATTGTGCATAAAAATAATTTTTCTACATGTGAATTTATTCCTATGTGGAGCAATAAATCTATTAATTTTAAATTTATTGATTTTAAAATGGAATCATGCAAAGTTTAAGACAGTATCTGACTCGAATGCTGCTAAGTTAAGCCTGTTTAGCATGTTTTTTACCCTTGTGAGGAAGTTCTCGCATTATTGACCTTTTTTGGGTCATTAATTGATAAGGTTTTGGTCTTCGTTTTAAGCATCTGGGTTCACTGCGACCTAATTGTTGATAGAGAACGCTTTTGGAGATTGTATCAATTAATGTTTGTCTTAATCGCCTTATTTCGTGCACGCTATTTCCGGTTAAATTTATAATTGTTTGCCAATTCCTTAGAGCTTGAAGTGTCGCTTTAAAACTGATTAATCTGGGTTTGACTTTCGTTATAAAGGGTACTGACCCCTTTAATTCGTTAGTACAAGTACACTCTCATATTTTCCAGAGATATAGGGGTCAGTACCCTTTAATGGTAATTAGGAATAATACCACTTACAAAAAGAAGTATATTAAAGGTTTGCCTAAGACTCCAAGCGTAAAAAGTGCTTTAAACTAGAATTTGAGTGGGATAAATTCCACTTACCAGATTGGCTTCGTTTGGTTTTAAATAACTATTCGAGATTAAATATTTGATAAATAGCCACAAACACCTGAAACATCTGTCTACAACTCAATCCAAGAAAGCACCCTAAAGAAACAAACCAAGCTCAAGACTTTTGGAGCGAGGTATAGGGGTCAGTACCCTTTAATGGTAATTAGGAATAAAACCACTTACAAAAATAAGTATATTAAAGGTTTGCCTAGGTCTCCAAGCGTAAAAGATGCTTAAAACTTGACTTGGAGTGGGTTAAATCCGACTTTTCTATAAATAGAGACCCTTGCAAAACTTTGGGGTAGTGGAAAAAGAATGAAAATTTTTAAGGTGCTCATTGAATTGCTTATTAACGGATTAAAGTGTCGAGGTGATTTTGAGATAAGTTTGGTACTACTAAATTTTTATAAATTTATACCAATTTCAAAAAGACCTGTTTAAATCTTTGGGTGCAATGCAATACATTTTTAGGGCAGTATGTTATTATGCGCGTTAATTAAAATAAGTTGGGTATATTATGGCAAATGTAGGCATAAATGAATTTAAGAATGGCATGAAACTATTAATTAATGGTGAGCCATGGAATATTACTGATGTAGATATGGTTAAACCAGGAAAAGGTCAGGCCTTTACACGCATTAAGATTAAAAATCTTAAAACGGGACGTGTGGTTGATAAGACCTGTAAATCAACGGATAAAATGGAAACAGCAGACGTGATGGAGTTGGATTATCAGTACCTCTATAATGATGGTGAAACTTATTACTTTATGCATCCAGAGACTTATGAACAGATTGAAGCCAGCAAAGAAGCCGTTGGTGATAATGCTAAGTGGTTGATGGAGGAATCTATTTGTACCGTAACGCTGCATGATGATAATCCTATTGTTGTGGTACCACCAAATTTTGTTAATTTAAAAATTGTTGATACCGATCCTGGTCTTAAGGGCGATACTTCTGGTGGTGGTGGCAAACCGGCAACACTGGAAACAGGAGCGGTGGTTCAAATCCCTTTATTTGTTCAGATTGGAGAAGTTATCAAAGTTGATACGCGCACTGGCGAATATTCTTCACGCGTGAAAGACTAACTTGCTTGAATGAAACAATCCTATTTGTCACAATGCTCGTTGCCTCTATTAAAGCAGCGGGCATTTTTATTGCAAAAAATTCGGCAGTATTTTGAGTCCGAAACCGTATTAGAGGTGGAGACGCCGATTTTATCATCGGCGGGAAATACCGATATTCATATTGACAGTTTTACTTCACAGGCTATTAATCGTGATTCTGACAAGAGTTACTTGAGAACATCGCCAGAATTTCCATTGAAAAGACTCATATGCAGTGGCGTGGGCGATGTTTTTGAAATTGGTAAGGTTTTTCGTTACGGTGAAGTCAGTCGCACGCATAATATTGAATTTACTTTGTTGGAGTGGTATCGCTTGGGTTTTGATTACCTGCAGTTAATTCGGGATGTGGAGTCTCTCTTTTTCAGTCTTTTTGATGCCTTTAATGTGAACTATGAAAGCAGCCAAACATTAACATTTTTTCAATCGTTTCAGAATGTCTTAGCAATTAATATCGAAGAGATAACACTCCAAGAGCTTAATCAAATATGTATTGCAAATGACTATTCTGGCAGTGTTTTGTCAAAGGATGAGGCGTTAGATTATTTGTTTGCTTGTCAAATTCAGCCACAATTAGCCAAAGACAGCTTAACTTTTATTACACATTATCCTGCTTCCCAGGCGGCTTTATCCCAAATAGATTTAGATAATCCACAGTATTCATTGCGTTTTGAGGTTTTTTATCAAGGACAAGAGCTTGGCAATGGCTACCAAGAATTAACCGATGCTAAGGAATTGTTGCATCGTTTTGAAAAAGATAACAGTAAACGCGGAGCTAATGCAATTCGTATCGATGAAAATTTGATTCACGCAATGAATGTTGGCATGCCTGCATGTTCAGGAGTTGCTGTTGGGATTGATCGGTTGTTAATGGTATTGCTCGGAATTGAAGATATTTCAGGCGTATTAAGCTTTAATGCATGTAATTCATAGAAAAATTAAAGCAATTAAACGATAATCTTGCCCAACTTGAAATGTATTTAAAATTATGGCAATTATTCGTAAGATTCTAGGTTCTATCATCTTGTTTTTTAACTGGTTATTTTCACCTAAAGGGGTGGAAAGAGAAGAAAGTGAACAACAAAAAATTGATAAATCAACAGAAAAACTCAAATTATACCAATACAATGCTTGTCCTTTTTGTGTCAAGGTTCGACGCGCGATGAAACGCATGTCTTTGCCTATTGAAATAAGAGATATTCGAGCAAATCCTGAGTATAAGAAAGAACTCGAGCACGAGGGTGGACGGTTAATGGTGCCGTGTTTGCGCATTGAAAATGAAGACGGGCAGTATACTTGGATGTATGAGTCATCAGATATTATTCGTTATTTGTCGCAAAAGTTTCCTGTCTCAGATTAAGCACTGGCTTGTAAGGTATTAGCGATGGATTGCATGGCTCTATCGAAAATAGGTTCTTTCTCGACCATTACAATCGTTTTATCGGTTAAGCCCATGGCAATCTGTTGAGGTATTATGTCTTTGTACTTCAATCCAGAGGCAAGCACAAAGAGGTATTTTCCTGTAATCGGACTAATCCATGACAGTTTTGCCTCAATGGTTTTATTGCTTTCATCTAAGTCGTTAAAGATGAGCCAGTCGCCGACTTGCATTGATTTAACTAGGTTTAGAGAAGCATCATCAACAACGATGTTTTCATTTGCGGCACTTAGTGCTTCTTCTTCCTTGATGTACGAGACAACACCAAGTTCGTGATCTTGAATCTCTGCTAAGCCAATAATTTCTTGGGATTCTGTTTCGCTTTCGATTGCTTCTAAGTCAAGATTAAAATGTATATCCACGAGTTGTTTTTTTAACTTGAGAAGCTTCTTTTTGACGATTTCTTTGTTGAAAGTAACCAGTTTAAGTCCTTTGATGTATTGCCTTAACAGGTCATCAATTTGAGTTTTAGTGATGGTAACTTCTTCACTAAAGTGAGCTAAAGCAATTAAATTGTTGATAAAATCCACTTTATCTTTGTATTCATCAGAGGTTCTTGAATGCTTAATATCCGTCAAAACTAGTATATACAACCATGAGCCCAATAAAATATCCTTAAATAACTTAGGCATTTTCTTGTTGGTCATTTTATTGATTAAGACCTCAGCAGCAACTTTTTTAGCCTGAATTAATTTTTCTTTTTTGTGGAGTTTTTCGTTAGTTTGATTCTGAACTTTTTTAGTTGATTCTTTAAGGTTTTTATTAAAAGCACTAAACTCGTCAATCAAATCATTAAAATATTCATCACTGTAAGTTTCATTATTAACAATCTTTTGTGAGATGGCTTTTATTTCATCTAAAAACAATCCTTTTTCATCAACTTCTCGACTCCATCCAACCGAGGCAATGGATAAATCATTGAGCAAAACTCGAGCAGGGTGCGTTTTGTCAGCAAAAAGGTTGCTATCTTGAAGAGCTATTTTGAGGTATGGAATTTGTAAATGCGAGAGTATAACTTGAATTGAATCGGGTAAATTTCTGTCATCAACAATGTATTTAAACAACAAGACGATTAAATCTATCGCTTGCATGTCCTTATTTTCGATGACTTCGTTGTTATCTTTGCTTAATTCATCGATAAAATCTTTTTTAACTTCTTCAGGTGATTTATTTTTTTCTGAAAGACTGATTTTTGAAAAATCTACATTTTGCAGAGAGTTAAGCGTTTTAATTAAAACATCGACATTAACGGGTTCATTGCGTGCTGCGTTGCTTAAGGTGCCTGAATTTCCTGTATCTAATTGACTTAATTTATCAGCTTGCTGGTTAAACTTTTCTAATAATTTGGATGAAACATTAAGTGCTTGGGTGCCATTGTTTGATGATACTTCTGGGTTGAATTCGTTGTTTTGGTCGGTACTGCCATTTTTGACTGCATTATTGTTTGTATTATTTCCTGATGTAAGTGCGGTTGTGTTGAGGGGTGAGCTCTTTGTGTTGCTGGTTTTGTTACTTAAAATGTCTGAAATAAGTTGGTAACTGCTATCAAAATTTGTATTTTGGGCATGACTTGAGTCTTCGTTGTTATCCATGTCATCAATATCAGCAAGTGAAAATTTTTCATTAGGATTTATGGTCTCGACTTTTTCATCCAATGATAAATTTTGCGTCGTTAAATCAATTTCATCTTCTTTATCTTCATTGGGGTTGTTATTAAACCCAAAGGATATGTGTTTAATGATGCCTTTTGATGATAAGAATTCATTGATGTCATTGTAGACTTCGTTAAGGTTTTTCAATACATTGCGATCAAATATGATATAAAGCATTAAGCGAAAATGCATATCCATCTTTAATTTTGTGTCAATGGCTTCGATGCTCTTACGGTAAGAATCAACGATAACAATAGGGGAAATTGGGACTTCAATTGTTTTTAAGCTGGCAACCCCAGCAAGTTTTGCGTACCGTTGCTCAAGACCATAGAGATTAGTGTTGCAGTTGATTTCACATTTGCTTACAAGATTATCCCGAGCTAAAAATTCATCAAGGGTGTTATCCTCTACTAATGATAAGCTTAAGGTGGGCTTTTCTTGTTCTTGCTCTTCATCAATATTGACATAGACGTATTTGCCTTCAATAAAACGCCTATTGGCTCGATCTAAGGATTCTAAAAATACGTCAATCAAATGGTCTTGTTGTGTCTTGATTGATTCTAATTGGTCAAAATAGCGGTTCTTGTCTTTTTCAGAGTTGCTCGCACCAGCTAGTTCATAGACAGCGGTGTCTAACGCATCAAAGCTAAGAATAAGCTTTGGTTTTATGAGCGATTTAAATTCCCCAATTAAATCATTTACTATATTTATATTAGTATCTTCCACATTGGTACATCATAAATTAATTTAACACCATTCTAAACCAGTGGATGGCATTTTAGAATAATTGTTTGAGTTTTAATTGTTAAATATTGTTTTATTTGTGCTAGTATAACCTCATAATTTTCTAATTTTCACTGGTTACGCTATGCGAATAAAATTAATTGTAGTGCTTTGTTTTTTTGTGGGGCTAGTAGAGGCTCAGGATTTGCCTTATGTTAATTGGGAAAATCACCCCGTTCATGCTCTGGATTTGTCGCCTGATAAAACGCGTTTAGCTGTCGCTCATACGGCGGATAATCGTGTGCAACTTTTTGATGTCTCTTTAGGTTATCCGATTCGACTTGGGCATGTGAAAGTTGGTATTGATCCAGTTTCGGTTCGTTTTAAAAACAATAACGAATTGTGGGTGGTGAACCATATTTCTGATTCCATAACTCTCGTTGACTTCGATAACCGACAAGTCAAACAAACATTAATAACAAATGACGAACCTTTTGATGTTGTTTTTGCTCAAGATAAGGCCTTTGTTAGTTGTTCACAAGTCAATCAAATTATGGTGTTTGATACCACTGATTTAACTGCAGTAGCACAGGTTATTGATGTGATGGCAGAAGACCCTCGTGCCATGGCAGTAAATGCTGATGGCAGTAAAGTTTATGTGGCGAGTTTCGAATCGGGTAATAAAACCACAATACTTGCTGGAGGAATTGACGAAACGGATGGAAGGTTGGGTTTTCCTGGAAATCCCGTTAATCGCAACCCATCGCCTTACCAGGGACAAAATCCACCACCCAATAATGGCACTGGTTTTTTCCCTGCTTTTAACCCTGATTTACCTGAACCTCCTAAAGTTTCCCTTATTGTAAGGCAAGATGACACGGGTCGTTGGCGTGATGATAATGGCGAAGATTGGACGCACATGGTTTCGGGCGAACAAGCCAACCTTTCTGGAAGAGTGCAGGGGTGGACTTTACTTGATCACGATATCACCGTTATTGATACACAAACTCACGAAGTCAGTTACGTGTCGGGATTGATGAATATTGGTATGGCAATCGGTTTTAATGTGGCAAAAAACCAAATAACATTGATTGGTACCGATGCAACCAATGAAATAAGGTATGAGCCCAACCTCAACGGCACATTTGTGCGGGTTAAATTGGGAGTGGTCTCTGCCAATAACCTTTCGCAACCAATGGTGATGGATTTAAACCCTCATCTGAACTACAGTCATTCAACTATTGCTCAGACTGAACGCGATAAGTCGGTGGGTGATCCGCGAGGAATTGTCTGGAGTGAGGATGGTAATACGGGCTATGTTTCGGGCATGGGCTCTAATAATGTTATTGTTGTTGATGCTCTAGGCAACCGAAAAGGGCGTATTGAAGCGGGTCAAGGTGTGACTGGCTTGGCATTGGATGAGAGTCATAAGCGACTGTATGCATGGAATCATTTTGAAGCCAGTTTGTCGGTGATTGACACCCAAAGTCAGTTAGAGTTAAAGAAAGTTCAAGTTTTTAATCCTTTGCCCCAAGCTATCGTTGATGGACGAAAATTTTTATACAGTACACACGATACATCTGGATTAGGACAAGCCTCTTGTGCTTCCTGTCATGTGGATGCACGCATGGATAAGTTGGCGTGGGATTTGGGTAATCCCGCAGGTGAGATGAAAATTTTTAATCAAAATTGCCAAACAGATTTTTCTGCAGTTTCGAACTTTAATTGTGAGAATTTCCATCCAATGAAAGGCCCAATGATGACCCAAACCTTTCAAGATATTATTGGACACGAACCTTTTCATTGGCGTGGAGATAGGGATGGAGTCGAGGAATTTAATGGAGCATTCATGTCGATAAATGGAGACGATACGCAATTATTAAGTCAAGAAATGGCACAATTCAAAGCCATGCTGTCTACCATCACCTTTCCACCCAATGCCTACCGAAATATTGACAATAGCTTACCTGAAAGTATTGAGTTAACTCACCATTATACTTCTGGACGTTTTTCTGATGCGGGTTTACCCTTGGGTTTTGGTAATCCGCAACATGGTCTAGAACTCTTTAACTTAGGCTTGTTAGATAACGTATTCCAATGTGGTTCTTGTCATACAATTCCTACAGGAATGGCAGTTAATGGAGGGCTAAAACTAGGAGTTATAAATGCCAGTGTTGGTGGTGAGGTGATGCCACTTGGGCCGTTTGATGCGAACCACCTTGGCATTGTTAGTGTCGATGGTTCAACACAAAAATCCATTAAAACACCGCAATTAAGAAATTTGTATGAAAAAGTAGGGTTTGAAATGTCACGTACTGAATCTTTAGCGGGTTTTGGCTTCTTGCATGATGGCGCAATAGATTCTGTCTCACGTTTTTTAAGTGCACCGGCTTTTGGTGTGGATTCAGATCAAGAGGTGGCTGATTTAGTGGCTTTGATGATGGCATTTTCGGGTTCTGAACTCGATAATGGTCATATTCCATTGGGTAATACACCTGACCAATCACAAGACACTCATGCAGGCGTAGGACAACAGTTTGCTCTTACCCAAGCCACTCAATCCAATGCTCGCGTGGATGAATTGGTTGCTATAGCCATGAGTGCTAAAGTTGATTTAATCGTTAATGCCAGTGATGGTCGAAATTATCTATTTAATGTCGCTGATAATCAGTTTATCAACGAGGATGGTGATGCCATTAGTGCGATTGGTTTAATGTCTATTCCAACCCCAATAAATACACTCACCTACACTCTTGTTCCCAAGGGTTTGGGGCGGCGTTTAGCCTTTGATCGAGATGGCGATGGGATAAGTGATAAAGAGGAAATAGCTCAAGGTTCAAATCCAACAGATGCTCATTCCACGCAAATTCGACCCAAAACGGGGCTCTGGTTTAACCCTCAACGAAGCGGTCATGGCATTGATTTGCATTTTTCAGGCAACAATCTCTTTATGATTTGGTATACCTATAACGATGATAAAACACCAACTTGGTATATTGCATCAGGGGAATACCAAGCTAATTGGCAGGCAGATTTACTCACTTTTAGCTGGGATGAAGTAACAAGAACGCCAACATCTGCTGTTATTGGGCAAGTTAATTTAAATTTTCTTGATGCAAAAAACTCTGAGTTTTCGTGGATTATTAATGGCAGAGAAGGCTCAGAACCCTTTGTTTATCTTAATGTGTCTAATCAACCTACAACAAAACAATTTACTGGTTCATTCTATAATCCAGATGATTCTGGTTGGGGGATTAGTGTTAACAGTAAAGGTGATGCTATTGTTATGATTGTTTATTATTACGATGAAAATGGAATGCCAAGATGGGCTTTAGGAAGTGGCATCAATATTGAGTCAGGTCAAATGGATTTATTGTCTTATTCTGGATTTTGTCCTGATTGCGATTTTAGTGTGACAACCACGCAATTGGCGGGTTTAATAAACTACGACTTTAGTTCCCCAAGTCATCTATCAACAAATATAGATATAACTTATCCTGATAACCAAGTCGGCAAATGGTTGCTGATTAATCAAAATTTACAAGCAATTTCAAGTGAGTTTTTTGATCCAGAAATGCAATGATATTGTTTTTCATCTTACTGCTGTTTAATGCAATGGTTTTTTCCTCAGAGTTGGTTGAAAAACAATTGCCAGTTAAGGGTTTAACTCGTTCCTATGCGGTCAACCAGGTTCAAAACGATACCAAAACACTAAAACCATTAATCCTTGCATTACATGGTGGTGGCAGTCGTTGGGATAAATTTGCTTATAAAACCACCCAATCAAACTTATTAAATGCTGCCAACAATCACAAGGCGATTATTATATTCCCGCAAGGAGTAAAAAACCATTGGAATGATGGCAGAAAACACCTAAAAAATGGTATTGACGACGTGGCTTTTATCTCTTCTCTAATTGATTATTCCATTAATAATTATGGGGTGGATAAAAACAAAATTTATGTTGTGGGTTTTTCTAATGGAGGTTTTATGTCAATTCGCCTAGCGATTGAACTTTCAGATAAAATCACTGCTATTGCGGCTGTTTCTGCGCAATTAAGTGAAGCAATACAACATAAAAAAATGACAGGAAATGTTTCATTTTTGCTTATCAATGGCACACAAGATCCAATTGTGCCTTACATGGGTGGTGAAATGAAATCCTTTCGGTTCGCAAAGTCACGGGTAAGCTTTTATCAACTCAAGCTACGCTGAATTATTTTTTAACTGCAAATCAATGCAGCGATGATAAAAAAAGTTTATTTATTAACCATAAAAAGTTTGATAAAACCAATCTATCAATTGATAAATATTCTGAGTGTAAAAAGGGGGCTAGGTTGTATTGATTAGCGTAAATGGCGGTGGACATACATGGCCTGGAGGCAAGCAATATTTACCTGTTAAGCTTATTGGTAAAGCCTCCCGTGAATTAGATGCAGGCAAAGAAATAATCAGTTTTTTCTTGAATCCATAAAGCGATTATACTCAACCTCTGGTATGAAAATGCTATAATTCGATTTTGATTACTTTAGTTGTAAAAAAATGCCTAACCTACACCAAGCCTATGCCAGTTGTCCAAAGCATTTAGAATTGCTTTTAAAAGAGGAGTTAATTGCTCTGGGAGCTCAAGATGTTGCTGAAAAATTATCTGGAGTGGTGTTTTTTGCAACTGCGCAAGTGTTGATGAGAATATTGCTTTGGACTCGCTTGTCGAATCGAATATTGGTGCTGATTAACCAAATCAAAATAAATGATTCAGAAGACTTGTACAATGCCATTTATAAAACCAACTGGCAAAATCAAGTGCGCAATACCCCTCAGACTTTGGCGATTAATTTTAAAGGCACTAATAAAGAGTTACGAAACACCCAATACGGTTCCCAAGTAGTCAAAGACGCGATATGTGATCGCTTGAGAGAGGCAACGGATTCACGCCCTGATATTGTCAAAAGCAATGCCGATTTATCGGTCAGTGTGGTGCTTAAACACAACCAAATATTGGTTTATCAAGATATTTCAGGGCGTTCTTTGCATTTGCGTGGTTACCGCCAAAGTTTAACTAAAGCGCCATTGAAAGAAAATTTAGCCGCTGCGGTTTTGATACGAGCTAAATGGCCTGAATTATCCAACCAAAATTACAATCTTATCGATCCCATGTGTGGCTCGGGGACTTTTTTAACCGAAGGATATTTGATGGCGTGTGATATTGCTCCAGGTTTAACCAACCCACATTATTCAGTTGAGACCTGGAGTGAATTCAATCAGGATAAATGGAATGAACTGTTATTTGAAGCCAAAACTCGCATGATTGCAGGAGTTGAAAAATTCCAAGGGCAAATAATTGGAGCAGATCACCACAAAGATTCGGTCAAAATATGCAAAGAACATGCCTACCAGCTCAATGCAGAGGATAAAATTCAATGCCAATACAAAACCTTTGATACCTTTAATATTCCAGCAAAGAATAATTTAATTGTTTGTAACCCGCCTTATGGAGTTCGGTTAAAGAAAAACGTTGATGCCACATGGCGACAATTGGGGCAATGGATGGCAACCAAAGCATTGGGTAGCACTGCAGCGATAATGACGTATGCAAAAAGTCAGGGTTTTATGCTTGGATTTCGTGCCAAAAAATCATGGCAGTTGATGAATGGTGATTTAGCCATTACATTGATTACTTTTGATATTGAAGCCAAAAAGAAGCTCAATTCACCAGAAGGACAAAAACACGCATTGCCCGAAACAGCTCAAATGGTGGCAAATCGCATAAAGAAAAACATGAATCGTTTAAAAAAATGGATAAAAAACGAGGACATTAATGCTTATCGAATATACGATGCGGATATTCCAGAATATGCTGTTGCCATTGATGTTTACAATGAACACATTAATATTCAGGAGTACAAAGCTCCCAATACTATCCCTGAAAAGAAAACTAAAAAAAGATTGGAAGATGCTATTTTGGGCGCACAAGTGGCACTGAATATCAAGAATGACAAGGTTCATATCAAAACCCGTCAAAAACAAAGCAGTAATTTTCAATACGAAAACAAGCAGATTGATAGCGGTGATATTATAGTACATGAACAAGACCGAAAGTATATTGTCAACTTAGAAAAATACCTCGATACAGGTCTATTTATTGACCACCGATGGATTCGTTCTTATATTCAGCAAAATGCAAAGGGTACAAGTTTTCTTAACTTATTTAGTTACACAGGCAGTGTTACCGTTGCGGCAGCCATGGGAGGCGCAGTTTCAACGGTGAGTGTCGATACTTCCAAAGCGTATTTAAGTTGGGCGCAAGAGAATTTTCGCATAAATCGCATGAATGTTTTCAGCCATAAATTGGTGCGCAGTGATGTGTTGGAATATTTGGGAGATTGTAAGCAAAAATTCGACTTAATTTTTGTTGATCCACCGACGTATTCAAACTCACACTCGCGTGATACCGATTGGGATGTGCAGCGCGACCATAAACAGTTGTTGTTGGCGTGCAAAATGGTGCTCAACTCAAATGGTACGATAGTGTTTTCAAATAATTACAAGAAATTTATATTAGATGAAGAATTAAATGACTATTTTGAAATAAAAGACCTAACACAAAAAAGCATTTCACCAGATTTTGTTAAAAGTAAAATCAAGCGGGTGTGTTATCAATTGAAGCTTAAATAAGTTCAGGAAAATGTACAATAATATTCAGGCTCTGCGAGGAATAGCGGCTTTTTTGGTTGTTATCTTTCACTTGCTTCCACATTTTCGGGCGATGGGTTTATCCAATGTAATATTTGAATCCATTGCTCAATACGGTTATGCGGGCGTTGATGTGTTTTTTGTAATCAGTGGTTTTGTCATGGCAAAAACTACCCAGAATTTACCACAAACTATTTCATCGGGTAAAATATTTATTAGCAAAAGATTTTTAAGAATTTATTCTGGTTATTTACCAATTTTTGCCTTTGCTTTATTGTATTATTCTACCTATAGTCCTGACTTTGTTAAAGAGATTGATTTGGTTAGTTCTTTATTCCTTACTTCTACGGATATGCAAATATTGTTGCTAGGTGTCTCTTGGTCATTAACTTACGAACTTTTTTTCTATAGCCTTATTGCGTTTATATTACTGACGAAGCTTTCATTTAGATTTGTATTTTTTACTGTTGCATTTATGGTAATAATAAAAAATATATTTTTCCCTATAATTGATTCCAATTGGTTGAATTTTTCATTATCACTTTTTCTCTTAGAATTTATGGCCGGATTTTTTCTTTTTTCATTATTGAGGCCTATTGCTCAACCGATATATTTACCAATACCTATAATTCTTGCATTGATTTCTCTTTATTTTGGAGTAACAATCCCTATGGAGAATAATTGGATTCGAATTATGACTTTTGGCGTATTTGGCTTTGCAGTGATTTGGATTCTATTGGCACTAGAGATAAATGAAAAACTGATTATAAGAGGGACTTTAAAGAGAATAGGCGATGCCTCTTATTCACTTTATTTGGTTCATATTGTTTTTGTGAATATGTTTTATACATCAGGCATACGCACTGCACTAGTCACTCATAATATCGCCTTATTGGGTTTTATCGTCTACACGATTATGATTGTTATAATCAGTCTTCTTATCTACAAATGGATAGAATTGCCATTGTATAAAAAAGTAATTCGCGGTATTATGCCGAGGGGTTAATATGCCCATAAAATTAAAAGATAAATCACTATGAATAAAATAGAAAAACTAATACAAAAATTACCAAAAGCAGAATTGCACTTGCATATTGAAGGCAGCTTTGAACCTGAGCTTATGTTTGCCATTGCCAAGCGTAATAATATTAACTTACCACACGACAGTGTTGAATCATTACAAGCAACCTATGAGTTTAATAACTTGCAAGAGTTTTTGGATATTTACTATCAAGGGGTTAATGTTTTGCAAACGCAGCAAGATTATTATGACTTGACTTGGGCATATTTACTCAAGGCACAGGCTGACAACGTGGTGCATACAGAAATTATGTTTGATCCGCAATCCCACACAGAACGGGGTATTTCAATTGATACAGTGATAAATGGTATTCATCAAGCGTTAGTTGATGCTCAAACTCAGCTTGGTATTTCCTCTTTTTTAATCTTTAGTTTACTGCGTCACTTGAGTGAGCAAGAGTGCCTTGAAACCTTAGAACAAGCGGTTCCACACCTTGATAAAATTAAAGCCATTGGTTTGGACTCTTCAGAAATGGGACACCCACCGGAAAAGTTTACAAAATTGTATAAAAGAGCCGAAGAGTTGGGCTTGTTAAAAATCGCTCATGCGGGTGAAGAAGGACCCCCTGAGTATGTTTGGAGTGCCATTGACGTGCTTGGTATTGATAGAATTGATCATGGCAACCGATGTTTAGAAGACGATAATTTGGTTGAATACATAAAACAAAAATCCCTCACTTTAACGGTTTGCCCATTATCGAACCTAAAATTGCGTGTGGTTGACGATTTAACACATCATCCAATTAAAATTATGCTTGATAAAGGCTTAAATGCGATGATTAATTCGGATGACCCAGCTTATTTTGGTGGCTATGTAAATGACAACTTTTTTGCTGTTGCGGATGCTTTAGATTTTTCCGAAGAGGATATTGTGCAATTGGTGAAAAATTCTTTTACGGGTAGTTTTTTATCAAAAGATAAAATAAAAGAACACATAGCTCAAGTTGATAAGTTGCTCTAATTAAGCATCAAAAGGGCATGAATAATTAAATTTCACGCCCTTTTTTTTTCCAATCTATTTTTTAGCTAGATTACACTGCGTGTTATCAAGATTGGTGAGTTGATTGACATCAAATTGACCCGAATCCAAGTTTATTGTGCTAAAATCATAGTCAATAACGGCCTGGTTGCAATCATTCCAGCTCATTGATAAGCTGCCATATGCTGTTGATTGAGCTGTACCATTGAATAAATTTGCTCCTGTAAACTGATTCATTTCGGTTATGGTAACGCTTTGATCTGATACCTCACCTTGACCCGATAACCACAGTTGATTGCCGTTACTATCATAGGTATACCAAGTAACGTCTGCCATTTGAGTTCCATTTGTTTCGCTTATATACACAGTAAACCCTTCTCCTGATCGGCTTGGGTCAAACCAGGCTCCTGACATGCCAATTTGCAAAGATTTGTTGGTGCTACCACACTCATTTCCAGGGATTTCTAAGGCTTTGTTTATTTCAATTTCATTACTTTCTATAGCTGATAGACTGTAGCTGAAGGTGGCTTGATTGCATTGATTGAAAACTAATTGTGCTTCGCCTTCGTCAATGACATTCACATCGCTTGAGGCAAAGGCAGAACCAAATTGCGCTCCATTTGTACTGTAAACATGCGAGAAGTCAATAATGTGATTGTTGATTTCTCCCACTGCAAATAACCACAGATTGTCACTGTTGTGGTTTAAGCTAGCAAAAATAACGGCTCTACCATCCTTAAGAATTTCTATGTTTATGGTTTGATTTTCTGCACCTTGTGCTACCCATGAGCCTGAGTTTTTAGCATTAACCTTGTAAGTTTGAGAGCCAGATGAACCTTCACGTGAGAAGTGATGAAATGTCGTGTCATCACCACCAAACCCACCTGAAAGAGAGTTAACCAGTAAATCTTGCTCATTGTAAGTGATGTTTGCACCAAAGTTATTGTTAACTTGTGGTACTTGAGCCGCTAGCATTTGATTTTCAATAAATTGACCATTGCTGTCTAGGGAATAAATGTAAATAGCGCCTTGTGTCGCATTGGCATCTTTTCCCTTGGGCGCTCCAATGATGAGTTCGTTGCCAAAGAGTTCTGCTTCAAAACCGAATTGGTCATTAATATGGGCATTACTGGATTCGATATACTGCGTTTCTGACCAGAGTCCTGATGCATCCTTATTAAAGATGGCGACGCCTCCTTTGCCTCCTGCGTGAACACCACCAATTGCCATTAAATTGTTGTTAATACTTATGGCTGTTCCTAAATTAATATTTCGTGAATCATTTATGCTTTGTACGTTTTGCCATACATCCGCTGTTTTTTCATAAACATCCACACGACCTGCGGTTGAGATATTTTGTTCTCCAAAAGAGCCGACAATAATTTGATCATTTTCGTAATCCATTGATTGACCAAACAAATGGTAATTCTGAGTAAGCTTCTGAGTTTGTTCAAATCCATTGCCCAAATCTTCAAAAATATAAATGCCATTGCTAACAGAGAATTTCACGCCAAATATATCATCGTAAGTATTTGCGGCAGTAAGAAGGATATCGTTTTCAAATACAAGTCCAACACCCATACCTTGTTGACCATCAACTAAGTCTTCAGCCACTAAAGTTTGGTCTAATACCCAGTTTCCGTTTTCAAAATGAGTGATAAAAATGCGCCCATCGGTATCATTTGACGTTCCAGAAAATCCCCAACCTTTACGTTGACCTGCAGCCATTGCTATTGCTAGTCTTCCATTGTTATAGGCTAGTCCTTGACCAAATCCATCCCCAACTTCACAGCTTCCCGTCAAGTCTTGTGCGGTAAGTCGTGCAACTTCTTGGTATTCTCCATCAGTGTCTTTTTCATAAGTGATGACCTCGCCACAATTGTCGGCATCAGCACCGTCAGTAAAAATTCGTGGCCAAGTAACGACCATTTTATCTTCTGTTAATACGGTTTGAACGCCAAAATCACTGCGAGTAGAATCTGCAGGTGCGAGTTGATCGATAAAATTCCAATCTTGTGAAAATGACAGTATTGGCATTGTGATTGATAAAATTAATAAAGATTTTTTCATGTTTACTCCTAAATGATTTGATTAGGAGTATTTTATTGTGTTGTGATTTTTTTAAAACCCCCAAAACTAGGGGGTGAGTGAATTTAATCGTGTTTTGCTTGTAACTTTTTGCCGATGTATTCAATAGTAAAAACCAAAACAATGGCAAACAATGCCATGGAAATAGCAATGAGCGTCATGGGGTTTGGGTAATCGGTGGGCAAAACATTAGTGACTGTTTTAGCGTGATTAATTCCTTGTTCAGAGCTGCGCAGGGTGATTTTCCATGGCCAAACTTTGACCAGAGAGCCCAGCATAAGTCCACTTAAAAAAAACAGTGTTTGTTGGTAGAATTTTGATAAAACTGCCTTGATAAGACGCGAGAAAAAGATTAATCCTATTATTGCCCCACTTATAAAAATTAACAGAGTTGTGTACTCTTTATTGGTAACCGCAGAGATTAACACTTCATACATTCCTAAAAGAACCAAGATAAAACTACCTGATATGCCCGGCAAAATCATAGCGCAAATAGCAAGCATTCCAGCGATGAGTACCGCTGTATTGCCACTTCCAAATGCAATGGATGTTTGCACACCAATCCAATACCCAACGAATATTCCAGGAATCAACCAAACGTAGTTAATGGCATTTTTGTTTGTCATGTGTTTAATAATTAAAACCGCAGAAGCAATAATTAATCCAAAGAAAAAAGACCAAGTGGGAATAGGGTGATGGGCAATAGCGTATTTAATTGGGTGAGCCAGAATTAAAAATGCCGCAGCGATACCAATAAGCAAGGGCAAAATAAAGCGACCATCTATTGAACGCCAAAACTCTCCAAATTGACCCTTAGTTAAGGCTTTCAGTGAGTGTATGTTTAAGCCAGTAATGGCATTGATTAAACGTGGGTAAATTCCAGTCAATAACGCAATGGTGCCACCAGAAACCCCAGGAACAATATCCGCGGCACCCATTGCCACTCCTTTGGCAACGAGCATAATTTTTTTAATCATGCGATGAGAGACCTGCTAACACACAGCGCAGTACACCGTAATCGTATTCCCCATCAAGCATTTCATAGACCGGTTTGAGTTTGTTGTCTTCTAAATAACCAGATATTTCTGCTACTTGGATAATTTCATCAATCTCATCTTGAGGTAAACCCACGGCATCAGTGATTTTCAATGTGCCAAACTTAACCGCATCGGCCAAATGCGAATACACTGTGTTGAGATTTATGTCGCGTTCTTTGGCAATTTCATCAGCAGTCTTGCCTTGATTAAAGAGGTAAATGGTTTCTTTGCTGTTATCGCTTAAACGTGCATTGACTTTTTGTTGGTTGGCAAATTTATTGATTACTTCACAGAAACGACCACCGTATTTTTCGGATTTAAATTCACCAACTCCAGTAATGTATTTAAACTGGTCATGATCTGCTGGACGAGTTTTGACCATTTGCAGCATGGAGGCATCACTAAAAATTATATACGGAGGAACGCCTTGTTCTGTTGCCAGCTCAGTGCGCAGTTCTTTTAATGCTTCCCACAAGGGTAAATCATAGTTTTTAAGCTCGTAAGCGGGTTTTGCATTTTCCTTTGAAATGGGTGAATCTGGTTTTTTAGTTTCTTTTTTAATAAAGAATTTTTCTTTGCCTTTTAATAAATCTCTGCATTTATCAGTTAGAGTTAAGGCATTGAACTGATCTTCATCCACATACAAATATTGATGCGTGATAAGTTGCCTGAAAATAGTTCGTAAACAGGTTTTTGTTTCGCATTTGGCAATACCAAAGACAGAAATTTTGTCATGCCCATTCTTTTTAATTTTTTCGTCGTCCTTTCCCGATAGCACATCAATCAAATACATCATACCAAAGCGTTGTTCGGTACGGTGCACAGCGGATAAGCATTTTTGAGCGGCTTCGGTGACATCAATTTTCTCAGGAGGATTCTTGCAATTATCGCAGTTGCCACACGGTTCTTTTAACTCTTCACCAAAATAGCCTAAAATAGTTTGTCGGCGGCAAGAACTTTGTTCACATAAGTCAATCAGTGAATCCAGTTTATTATTTAATACCCGTTTATGGGCATCTTCGGCATTTGAACCTGTGATAAATTGACGCAACAAGACAACATCTTGATAACCATATGCCATCCATGCATTTGACGGCAATCCATCGCGGCCCGCCCGCCCTGTTTCTTGGTAATAAGACTCGATATTTTTTGGCAAGCTAAAATGGGCAACAAAACGGACATTGGGTTTGTCAATCCCCATACCAAAGGCAATAGTTGCGACAATAATGACATCGTCCTCAACTAAAAATTTCTTTTGGTATTCGGCCCGAATAGAGGATTTCATGCCCGCATGGTAGGGCAGTGCTTTTCGTCCTTTTTTGTTTAAGAAATCAGCCGTGGCTTCTACTTTTTTACGGGATAAACAATAGACAATACCCGCTTCATTGGGGTGGTTTTTTTTAATAAAATCATACAGTTGTTGGTTGCCACTATCGCGTTCAGTAATTTCATAATAAATATTAGAACGATCAAAACTATTAACAAAAGTCTTGGCATCTTTAAGAATCAGTTGTTTGACAATTTCTTTTTTTATTTTCTCATCTGCGGTTGCGGTCAGTGCAATTTTGGGGACTTCAGGAAACTCCTTGGATAGTATTTTGAGTTCTTGGTAAACTCGTCTAAAATCATGCCCCCATTCTGATACACAGTGGGCTTCATCTATGGCAAATAGGGCTACATCAATTGATTTTAATAAATCAATGGTCTCTTCTTTTAACAAACGTTCAGGTGAAAGATACAACATGTCGAGTTCACCGTTAAAGAGTCTTTCTTTGACTTCTTTTGCTTGTTTGACGGTTTGGCTAGAGTTAATAAAATCAGCCTTTATACCCAATTGTTGTAAGGCTTCTACTTGATCTTGCATCAGGGCAATTAAGGGCGAAATGACAATGCCTGTGCCTTTCATGATGAGAGATGGGATTTGGTAACACAGCGATTTTCCTCCGCCTGTTGGCATTAAAACAAGCACATCTGATTTTCTTGCCAAAACGGTCTGTATTATTTTTTTCTGGTGGTGTCGAAACTCAGAATAACCAAAAACTTCTTTTAATATTTTTTGAGCTTTTTCCATGGTAAAGGGTTGTTTACTATTTAATTAAAAATAATAGTATACCATTTAATTTAATTGCAGTGTTGTTAGATTGTGAATTGTTTTAATTAATTGCACTCAAATTTGTTTTTTTATACCCGCTTAAATCGCTATTTATTCGTGTTCTTTTTTCTTCTTAAAAAGGATTGAATGTTTCTTTTAACTGATTTTTCTTTCATCCCCAAACTGATAAAATCAATCAACATAGCAAGAAAGAATAAGCCAATAGAAGTCCAAACATAAAAGGCATAACCGCCCATATTGAAAAATTCACTCATGCCTTTTCTCCTAACACAATATCCTGAACCCAACGTTTGTTACTTTCGGTCTCAAGCAAGTAAACTCGTGCCCGTTTGAGCATGGAATAGCCATAGTAAAATTTAGTGGCAAATGCCATAACCAGCAACGGACGTAACATGTCCCAAGTGATGTGTTGTTCCCCCATTAATGAAACGGTGCTGCCCTGATGGATGGAAGACCACCATTTGACTGAAAAATGGATTATGACAACATTAAAGACCCCAACCACCGCAATGAGAGCAGCCATACGTGCAGCTTTACGGTTGTCTTCACTAAAAGCCGAGTAGGTTGCCATTATGCCAATATAAAGGAATAGTAAAATCAATTCCGAAGTCATGCGCGCATCCCATTCCCACCACGTTCCCCACATGGGTTTACCCCATAAGGAGCCCGTGACTAGAGCAATTACAGTAAACCATGCACCAATTGGAGCGGAGGCAAGCATCACGGCTTCTGCCATTTTCATGCGCCAAATAATGGCTATAGCACCGCAAACGCCCATGATGGCATAGATAAACATCGACATCCAAGCCGCAGGAACATGCACATAAATAATACGAAAGCTATCGCCTTGCTGATAATCAGCTGGGGCTAAAACTAAACCATCGTATAAACCCCAAATAGTTAATCCGATGGCAATAAATAATAACCACTTTAAAAAATAGCCACTGATTCGATAAAACGAAGGCGGTGAGCCTAACTGGTGGTAAAACCGGACTAAAAAGTTTGTTCTTTGTATGTGCATAAAATTACTCTAAATTTATTTTAATTGCCGCAGCTGCCGCAAATGGAATTAATGTAATGCTTAATATTAATAATCCACTAAGCAACAATAAAGCTTGTGCTGCAGAATTACCCAACGCGCTTTCCACTACAGCACTGGCTCCAAAAATCAAAACAGGTGTTAAAAGCGGCATCACTAAGATGGTTAATAACAACCCTCCATGTTTGAGAGACATCGTCAAAGCCGAACCAATCGAACCCATAAAACTAAATATAGGGGTTCCAATCAATAATGACAACATCAAAATACCATAAGAGGAAGAAGGCAAGTGCAATAACATGCCAATAATGGGTGAAAACAATACCAGAGGCAGCCCTGATAATAACCAATGCGCCATCACCTTTGCCATAACCGACAATGGCAATGGATAAGAAGTTAACACATACGATTCGACACTGCCATCGTCGTAATCGTTCTTAAAAATTTGATCCAAGGTCAACAAACTTGCCAACAGTGCCAAAATCCAAATCACTGCAGGGGCAATCAAAGCTAAGGTTTTTGCACCTGAACCTAAACCCAAAGGGAACATGGTAACAACCAATAGCTGAAAAACCAGTGGTTGGTAAATTTGTGATTTTCGGCGCAACCCCAAAGTTAAGTCGCGTTTAACTAAAGCTAAAAATGGCTTCATAATTCTGCAGGCTCCAAAATCAATTCACGCGTGACTTTGTTCTTGATGACTTTATTGTCATGAGCGGTAATCAGCAAAATACCGTTATTTTTGACGTGATTATCCAAAACACTCAACAACCAATCGCAACCGGCCACATCTAAATTGACAAACGGTTCATCCAAAATCCAAATAGAAAAATCAACCAATAATAAACGCGCCAATGCCAAACGTTTTTTTTGTCCAGCAGATAAACTGCCAGCCATTTGGTATTCGTATCCTGCCAGCCCAACTTGTTCTAATGCCTGTTCTGCTTGAGGCTCTAATACTTCAATGCCTTGTATTTGCAAAAATGAGCGCAAGTTTTCCAAACAATTGAGTTCTTTCTTATTGCCCGTTTTGTGACCAATATACAGTGAATTCTCAAACCAATCGTCTTTAAATTTCGACAAATCCTGGTCTTTGAAGCTTAGTCTTCCTTGTTGCAACCCACGTACACCAGCAATTGACTCCAAAACAGTGGTTTTACCAATGCCATTAGCCCCACTAATAAGCAACGATTGCCCAAAATCCAAAGAAAAAGACACAGGCTTAAACAACAAGTAGTTCCCTCGTTGGCAACTGATGTCTTGAGCAGTGATTATTGGCATATTCTCGGAAGTATGATTAAAGAGGAGCTATTTTTTCAAATAAGCACTCATTGAGCAAGTAATATTACCTTTATTCAAAACTATCGATCATAATAATCTCATTATACTCATCAACACCGATATCAATAACGCCATTAATGATGCGATTATCGCCGTTTATATCCACATCATCGGCATCAGGGGTGTAACTTGGATTGCCTGCATCCTTCATGGGTGAATCAAAAGAGATGAAATAACTTTGCGGTACTTTCTTGTAGACTCACAAACTTATGGCTCTATGTGAAATACAATGGGTAATCAAATTTCAATTTTCCGCATAAAAAGTAAATTATGTTCTTGAATTGTTAATTATTTAGATAGGCAACACCCATTGAAAAAGAATGAATCATCTAATTGAAAACTCTACAACACAAAAGCAAAAGAACTTATATTGAATAATAAAAAGTATGCCCCTTTAAATTATTTTTTAAATTTTTATAATACCGTAGGTGAAAATAGAACTAAAATTTCCGCTCAAGCTGGTGGGGTTCGGACCTTAGTCCGTCTTTTAAACAACGGGACTAAAGTCCCTGCCCCTAATGGCTACCTGATGGGCATTGTAAATGTGGTAGGTATTCTAAGAGCTTGTCCCGTATATTTTCCCCTTAGGGTGAACTACTAGTTGAAGTTAAATACTTCATGCTACACTTTTAAGTGTGTTAGTCAAACAACTTGATTCTCTTTTTGATTCACATGATTGGAACTGAATTAGATGGTGGGTTTTAACCCAAGTGCCATGCTTATTAATGTTTCACTATTCATGGGATAATTATACTTTACCCACTACATTTCATATAGAGCCAAACTTATCCTAACCACGATACTGCCCTGATTTAATTCTAGTTGAGTTCTTAGCACGCGAATGTTCTCGTCGGTTTCGGCGTCTGGTAAGTTTTCGAGAGCTTGATTTATTTGGGTTGTCTTTAACAGACTTATAATCAATAACAGCATTCTCCTTTCCTAGAGTTTTGGACGCATTGTAAAAGAAGTACAGGATAGTAGTAGCATGAGCAACAAGCAAAAAAGATTTGTATCCATTGGTCTCAACAAAGCGTGAGAAATTGTAAATACTGTACAGCACGCCACACAAAGTTAATGCCAATAAAAGCATTCCTAATGTCAATTTTGAGTGATTTTTAATGCTCAAAGTAAAGAGAAAAACCAGAGGAGAAATTGCAATAAAATAAATCCACAGGGCAATTTCATTTGAAAGATACGGATTTTCGTCTGCCAAGAAAGATAAAACACAAAAAACAACGGTCACAATAACAATCATGGAACGCAATAAATCCACCTCAAGCCTATCGGTTAAACTGTTTGTGTTCATTTTTAATCTCCTTAATCACGTGTTATTATTATAGCAAAAACAACAATGAATTAAATGGGTCAAAAGTACTGTTTTTTCATACTTTATAATACTATTTCTGGACAATAAATTTTCCTTTTCACTGCGCTACTGGGTGATAATTATTTTTGTTTTATATTTTGCAAATTTCAAATAGTTGACTCACATCAAGTGATAAGAGTTCTCATTTAATTAAACTGCTCGCATATTAATTAATGTGGGTTTTCACCATGAAAAAAATACCTTTGTATTTGGCTTTGTCTTTAACTTTTAGTTTTTCTGTTTTAGCTGATGATGCAAAAGTCGAATTGGATTCTACCACCGTTGTGGCGGTTGCTAATAAACAGTTGCGGCCCGTTGTGGAAGTGGTCGGGGCGGTGAGTGTTGTTACTGCCGAAGATATTGCGGCAACCAATAGTGAGAATATTGGAGATGCTTTGCGTTACGAAAGCACTATCAGCATGGAGAATGCAGGCACGCGATTTGGTGATGCGGGTATCAATATTCGTGGTATTGGTAACAACCGTGTGGCGATTGAGGTCGATGGCATTACCAATGCAAAACAGTTCTCTATTGGTTCTTATGCCAATGCCACAGCACAGTTTCCTGAAACGGATTTGATTAAATCTATCGAAATTCTCAATGGACCTGCCTCAACGTTGTATGGCAGTGATGCCATTGGCGGTATTGTCTCAATTAAGACCTGGAATCCTGAAGATTTAACCCGTTTAAGTGATGATGAACGCTATTCAAAGGTTCGACTGGGTTACGATGGCAAAACCCATGGTCGTGTTGTTTCTGGATTAACAGCGTGGAATGGCGATAGGCTAGGAGCCGTGGTTTCAGTAACTCATCGTGATGGTAAAGCATTGATGAATCATGATTCGAGCACTTTACAACGAGATTTTGGAGACTGGGATGAGCAGACTTTGTTTGCAAAATTTGTTGTTAATACCTCTGGTAGTAATAATTTAAGTTTTGCTTTATCCGCAACGCAAAGACAAAATCAAACACAGATTAATTCCTTTTTAGGGCAGGGGCGTTTTTCTCGTACCACCCAATTATTGGCTGATGATGACAGCAATAATTTTAAAGCGTCAATGGATTATGATTTTATTCTTGATAATGCTTTATTTGATGAAGGCGTGGTTCGTGCTTATTATGCAAAAACTAGCTTTAATCAAGACAGCTTTGAGCAAAGAAGTTCACGTCGTGGTACGCCTTTGGCTCAATTCCGTCATTTTGAATTTGACCAGAGCAATTATGGTATTGAGTTGAATCTCAACAAACAATACCTCACCAATAGTGCGATACACAACCTAGTCTATGGTGTTGAGTATAAAGTTGCCGATATTAAAGAACTACGCAATGGATCTGAAACTAATTTAACCACAAATGTTACCTTGCCATCTATTTTGGGTGAGGTTTTTCCTCGTCGGGATTTTCCAAATTCTCAAGTGGATGAGTTTGGGATGTTTGTTTTAGATGAAATTAAGATTGAAGACAGTTCTTGGACGATTATTCCTGCGTTACGGTTTGATTATTACGATTTAACGCCCACTCGCGATACTGTTTTTGATGCGAATGGTGTTGATACGCAAATTGTGTCAGTTAGTGAATTCGATTTTTCTCCTAAACTCGGCGTTATGTACGAAATTAATAATCAATCCAGTATTTATGCACAATACGTTCGTGGTTTTAGAGCGCCCCCTTTTGAAGATGTTAATATTGGATTGAATATTCCAATTTTTCGTCTTAAAGCGATTGCAAATCCAGATTTAAAATCTGAAACATCTGATGGTTTTGAAGTGGGCTTTCGTTATTTTGGTGAGTCGCAGCAATTTAATGTCACGGCTTTTTTAACAAAATATAATGATTTTATAGAAACCAAAGCACGTATTGGTGTTGATCCAACTACCGGAATTTTATTGTTTCAGTCGCGAAATATACATGAAGCTGAAATTTCAGGAATCGAGGTCAGTCACCAATGGCAGATAAATGATTCTTTTAGCACTTATACTTCGTTAGGCTTGACGCATGGGGTTAATAGAAGCAGTGATGAGCCACTTAACACAATTTCTCCAGCCAAATTAGTCAATAACCTGCAATGGCATTCAGCTAATAATATATGGAACGTTAACCTCTATTCGACTTTTGTTGCGAAGCAAGATCGTGTTGCTCAAGGACGAAGTAGCCTGTTTGTACCAGCAGGGTACAGTGTATTTGATTTGTTTGTGGATTATAAACTTTCTCAAAAACAACGCATTCGATTGGGGATTTTTAATTTAACCGATAAAGAGTATTGGAACTGGCAACAAGTGCGAAATTTTTCCGAAGATGAAGTGATTATTGATGCCTTGTCAAAGCCTTCTCGAAATGTTTCTCTATCCTATACTATTGAATTTTAAAGAAAAATCTTATTTTTTATAAAAATCTCACTAAGAGAAACCTCGGAGTTGATTTAAGTCAATGTTGAGTTAATTAATGAAGGGTAAAATATCTGCAAATTAGGTCAAATGTGCCTAGTGCTGTGTTTATACCAATATTTGGAGAGTAAAAATGAAAATTATTAGAAAGTCCTTGTTAGTTGCAAGCTTATTAGCGGGTTTGAATGTTCAAGCCGTTGATTCAACTGCGGCACACAAGGCAGAAATGTTAAGTGGGAATTTAGCTTCGCAAGTTAAATCAGGTAAAGTCTTATTTAATTCAAATTGTGCAGCCTGTCATCAAACAACAGGGTTGGGTATGCCAGGTGTATTTCCGCCTTTGGCAAAGTCGGATTTTGCATTAAAAGATAAAACCAGAACCATAAAAACAGTTATTGGTGGTTTGACAGGACCTGTTACGGTCAATGGGAAAACTTATAATGCTGTTATGCCTAATTTTTCCTATTTAAAGGATGCCGATGTTGCTGATATTATTACTTATGTCACTCATTCATGGGGGAATGATGGTTTTCAAGTTTCAGCTGCCGATGTAGCAGCTGCGAAAAAAGGTCATGTTGCCGCGGTACCAACGGGTGCAAAATCAGATCACCCTGGCAAAAATGAGCAAGGCTACGAAGGGGCGCCTTCTGGAATAAATCCTGATGATGCAACGATGTATGTATCCACAGATGGCCCAAAAATGACGATAGCAGAAGGGAAAAAAGCCACAAAGATATTTTTTGAACGTTGTGCTGGTTGTCATGGTGTTTTAAGAAAAGGCGCTACTGGTAAACCTCTTACTACCGATATTACTCGTAAAAAAGGCACTGATTACCTTAAGACTATGATTACTTATGGTTCACCTGCAGGCATGCCTAATTGGGGTACATCTGGTGATTTAACTAAAGATGAAGTTGATTTGATGGCACGTTTCTTGCAGCATGAACCTCCCATGCCTCCAGAATGGGGCATGAAAGAGATGAAAGACTCTTGGAAAGTTATTGTTAAGCCTGAAGATAGACCCAAAAAGAAAATGAATAAGATTAATATTAAAAACATTTTTTCTGTGACTCTTCGTGATGCTGGAAAAGTGGCTTTGATTGATGGTGATTCAAAAGAAATTATCACTACGTTAAATACGGGTTATGCTGTGCATATTTCGCGTATGTCAGCCTCTGGTCGTTATATTTATGTGATTGGACGCGATGCAAAAATTGATATGATTGATTTGTACATGGATCCTCCACAAATTGTTGCTGAAATCAAGGTGGGTTTAGAGGCGCGTTCCGTTGAAACTTCTAAATACAAAGGTTATGAAGATAAATACGCTATTGCAGGCTCTTACTGGCCTCCACAATACACTATTATGGATGCTGATAACTTAGAGCCTCTTAATATTGTTTCTACTCGTGGTATGACTGTAGATACTCAAGAGTACCATCCTGAGCCTCGTGTGGCTGCTATTATTGCTTCGCATGAGCACCCTGAATTTATTGTTAATGTTAAAGAAACTGGCAAAGTGTTATTAGTGGATTACAGCGATGTGGAAAACTTATCTGTCACTACTATACCTGCAGCACGTTATTTGCACGATGGAGGTTGGGATAGAACCCACCGTTATTTCTTAACAGCTGCTAATAAGTCGAATAAGATTGCGGTAATTGATTCTAAAGACCGTAAATTAGTGGCATTAACTGATGTGACAAAGATACCTCATCCTGGTCGTGGTGCTAATCTAATCGATCCTAAATATGGTCCTGTTTGGGTTACCAGTGCATTAGGTAATGATCACGTGACTTTCTTAGGAACGGATCCAAAGAGTAAGAAGTATAAGAAAAATGCATGGAAAGTAGTCAGAACCCTAAAAGGCATGGGTGGTGGATCATTGTTTGTTAAGTCACACCCTAAATCTAATCACCTATGGGTTGATGCACCATTAAATCCCGATAAGAAATTTTCTCAAAGTGTTGCTGTTTTTGATATCAAGCACTTTGATAAAGGATTTACTGTCTTACCCATTGCAAAGTGGGCAAATTTAGGTTCTGAAGGTGCACAACGAGTGGTTCAACCAGAATACAATGCCAAAGGCGATGAAGTTTGGTTCTCTGTTTGGAATGCCAAAGATCAAAAATCTGCTATTGTTGTTGTTGATGATAAGACTTTGAAACTTAAAAAAGTCATAAAAGACGATAGACTGGTCACTCCAACTGGTAAGTTTAATGTGACTAACACTGTTCATGATATATATTAAGTTTTAGCATCTCACTAGAATATAAAAAGGCTGTCATTAATATGACGGCCTTTTTTTTTGGACGGGATTTTCTTGCAGGGTTAATACAAAGCGAAGTTAATATGAAATGTGCTCTAAATTTCTTCTAAGTCAACGAGTTCACGCAATTTTTGAACGTCTTTTAAAATGATATGATTGTCTTTCATGTCAATTAAGCCTTTTTTGAATAAAGACTTGAGAGCTCTTGAGAAGGTCTCTGGTTTAATGGAAAGTCGTGAAGCAATGTCACGCTTGGGTATAGTTAAACAAAGGTCATAGGCAGAATCAATATTCTCTGCTACTTGACTTAAAAAATAATCCACAATACGAAATGAAGCATTGTGTAGCGTTTGTTTATCGAGCTCCTTCAACATCCAGTGTAATCGTTGAGATAAATGCCCCAACATGTTTATGCATAAATCATTAGAATTTTTTAAAGTGTTCAGGTATTTATTGGCATTGATACTCACGACAATACTTTGTTTCATCGCAATGGATGAAACTGGGTATTTGGGTGAACCTGCAAATAATACGCCTTCGGCAAAGGGTTTGCCGGGTTGAACAACCTCAATTATTTTTTCATTACCGTTTCGAGTTGAACGAAACAATTTGACTGCACCATCATACAAATAATATATATGGGTCAATTCTGTGTCTTGTTGAAAGAGCAGTTGTTCCGCCTCAAGCTTTTGTAAACGGCAATGATTCATCACTGAATCGAACTGTTTTTCATTCATGGCTTTAAATAAATGGCACTGCTTTAATTGGGCAATGATTGGTGCATTAAGAATTTTATCTAACATAAGGTTAATTTAATAAATTTCACCATTATAGGCTAACAGTATAGAGATGCATATTGGGAATATAAAAAATTTGAAATTAACTAATGTAATTTGGGTTTAATGTAAAGTGGAGAATTTTGTAACTTTTTAATATGTTCCACGAGTGCAAAGGTATCATTTGTGCTATCATTTAAACTCACTAAAACGTTCTTAAGGAAGAAATATGAAAAAAGTAAGTTTAATTTTACTCACTTTATTAACTTCAGATGTTTTGTTGGCGGATAACTGGCAGGTCGGTGCTGGCATTTATTATGCAGATGTTTCTGGCATAAATGTTTATAAAGCATCAAATAATATTAATACTCAAGACACTAAAAATCTTAATGTTCCTTACTTATTTGTGAGCAAAGATATCAATGATAAATTTTCGATAAATTACCGTTATAGTTACTACAATAGCCTTAAAGGAACTGGCACAGCAAATTCAAGCAGTATTTTTGGTGGAGGTGGTATTTCTTTACAAGTTATTACAGATTATTCAATAGATGAAAAAATCCATGAAAACTCATTAGGTTTAGATTATACCTTGCTAGCTGATGAAACGTGGAAGCTTATAGCTGGCCCTGTTGTTTCTTTTTCTAGTTCTTCCGCTAAATTTACATTAATAGACAATCCTAGTCTAATTAGTAAGTTGACGGAAACAGAGGTTAGTATTGGAGCAGAAATATTGGCAACTCTCAAGGTGTCAGAAAAAGCATTTTTGAACTTAAATTATCGTTATTCCTCTATGGGTGATAAAAATATTAACTTGATAGGGTTGGGTTTTACGATTAATTTATAATGGGATAGGAGCCTGTCCGAGAATAGATAACCTACTGCGGAAAAGGTGAATTTGGGCACAATTCTTCTCAAATCATGCAAAATCTTGCCTCAAATTACCTTTCCCTCGCTACGGTTCCTATTCTCGGACAAGCTCCTAGGAGCTTGTCCCAGAACAGAAAATCTATTCCAGAAAAGCTGGATTTGTGCATTTTTCAGCTATTTTTCGTCAAATAGCGGGGCTATTCTCCTTAAAATAGCCAAAAACTGCCCTAAACCCAGCTTTCCTTCATGACGATTCCTGTTCTCGGACAAGCTCCTAGGTTCATTTCTGATTGAACTGATAGATTATCTAGAAGTTAAATAGTGTGCATAATGGGAATAAAAAAACCTGCAATTAGCTAAATTAATTGCAGGTTTTTTATTTGTTACTCTTAAAAGAAGACTATTTTATTTTGTATTCTTTATAAAGTACGTGCTTACGAACAACTGGATCGTATTTCATGAATGAAAGTTTATCTGGAGTTGTTTTTTTATTTTTTGTGGTTGTGTAATAATGACCTGTTTTTTGACCATCTTTTTTACCACCAACGTGTGTAGCCGTTGAAACTAATTTAATTTTTTCACGCATGATTTACACCTTTAACCCTTTCTTTCGCAAATCAGCAAGTACTGCATCAATGCCTTTTTTATCGATAATACGCATGCCTTTTGTAGAAGTGCGTAATTTAACCCAACGGTTTTCGCTTTCTACCCAAAATTTGTGTGTGTGCAAATTGGGTAAGAAACGACGTCTGGTTTTTCTTAATGAATGAGGAACGTTGTTACCAGTTACTGGTCTTTTTCCTGTTACTTGACAGACTCTAGCCATGATTATGCTCCACCTTTAGAATTCTTAGATTTCGTTGCTAATTTTTCTTTAATTCTTGCAGCACGTCCTTCTAAACCACGTAAGTAGTATAGTTTCGCACGTCTGACATCACCACGCCGTTTAACTTCGATGTTGTCAATCATAGGGCTGTAAGTTTGGAATACACGCTCAACGCCTTCACCGTAAGATATCTTACGCACGGTAAATGCAGAGTTTAAGCCGCGATTTTTCTTAGCAATTACAACGCCTTCAAAGTTTTGAACACGTTCACGTTTACCTTCTTTTACTTTAACACCAACTATTACGGTGTCACCTGGGTTGAACGCAGGGACTTCTTTTCCCATTTGTTCTGCTTCAAGTTGTTTAATTATATCACTCATTGCGATTCTCATTTATCAATCATGCTTTTTGCATGGTTTACAATCCAGAACGTTCATTCTACAAACCAACCAAGTTAATGGTGGCGATTAATCAGAGGTTCTGCCGTTTTGAACATTTCTGTTCATGTTTTTTTATGATGGGCGCTGCCCATCTTACGTTTTTTTGCCTAAAAGGTCGGGCCTTTTGTCCTTGGTGATTTCCAATGCTTTTTGTTCTCGCCATTTGGCAATTTTTGCATGGTTGCCAGAGAGTAAAACTTCTGGAACACCTTCGGTTTTCAATAAAGCCGATCTTGTGTATTGTGGAGCACCTAAAGTATTGTTCATGAATGAATCGGTTTTTGCCGAATCTTCATCTCCTAATACATCAGGAATCTGCCTAGCGACTGCATCTATGATGACAGCTGCTGCCAGTTCTCCACCGCTGATTACAAAATCTCCCAAGGATATTTCATGATCAACGTATGCATCTATAAATCTTTGGTCAATGCCTTCGTAACGACCACACAGCAAGACAATATGATGCTTTTGCGCCAATTGATTAACTGTGCCTTGATTAAGTTTTTTTCCTCCTGGGCTTAAAAAACTTAATGTTAACTCTTTATCCTGTTGTTTTAAATGTTCAACAGTTGCTGCTAATGGGTCATACATCATGACCATCCCAGCACCGCCTCCAAATGGGCGGTCATCAACACGCTTATGTTTGTCGGTACTAAAGTCTCTTGGATTAACTGTTTTCAGTTCAATTAAGCCTTTTTCGAGTGCTTTACCAATGACTCCATAAGTCAGTGTGTCTTCGACCATTTGTGGAAATAAGGTAATAACGGTAAATTTCACTAGTCATCCTCATGCCATTCCACTGTCATGGTCTTGTTATCTAAATCTACTGCTATTACTGTTTTATTGTTGTCATTTTCAGTAATGTACGGTATCAACCTTTCGCGTTCACCTTTGATGATAAGGACATCATTGGCTCCTGTTTCGAGTAGGTTGGTAATTGTACCTAAAGTAATGCCCTTAGTATTTGTTACTTTCAACCCTATTAAGTCTCTCCAATAATACTGGTTAGACGGAAGTTGTTCGAGTTGATCTTCGCGTATTTCTACGCTCTGACCAATTAGTGTCATGGCGGTATCTTTGTCATCAATTCCTTTGAGCTTGGCAACTATTAATTTGCCATTTCTTTTTGATTCAACTGAATCAAATACTTTGCCATCAACAATCCAACTTTTATAAGTGGTGATGTTTTCTCTGGGATTGCAATACGAAAAAATCTTTAGCCATCCTTTTACACCAAAACAGCCAGATACTTTTCCAACCAATACCCGACTGCCTTTAATCATTTTTAAAGAATGCCTAAATTAAGCCGCAGCTTCTGCTTTTTTTGCTTCTTTAATTAAAGTTTTAACACGATCTGAAAGTTGAGCACCTTTATCTACCCACGCTTGAATCTTTTCAAGATCAAGTCTTAGTCTTTCTTCTTGTCCACGTGCTACAGGATTAAAGAATCCCATTTTTTCTAAGTTACGTCCGTCACGTTTTGCGCGGCAATCTGCTGCTACGACGTGATAGAATGGAGCTCTTTTAGCGCCATGACGTGATAATCTAATTGTTACCATGATTTCCTCAATAAATTTATATGTATCAGACACAATAAAGCATTGGTCTGTTCCAACGAGCCGGCGATTTTAACGTATAGCCCTAAAAATTAACAACTATTTCCTGACTTTTTAGCTAAAATTTAAAAATAAAATTAAAATAGACTTATTTTTCGAATATTTTATCAATTGTAACTTGTGCTAAGCTGTGGTAACCAGGTCTGGCAATCTGGTAAACTCGTTGAGCCCAAGCTCGATTCTTGTCATTGTTTGCAAGCTCTGTATAAAGAGGGACAATCAGTTTTCTGCGACCAATTTCGATTAAATAATGACGCATATTTTCAAAAGCTTGTTGGTAATTGTTGCGAATACTTAGCAAATACCAAACATGTGCTATTTCGGTATTTTTTATGTGGGTTAAATCATAGGTTTTGTCGAGTTCAACCATTTTGTCGTAATTGAATTCTTTTGGCATATTATTTAAAAAATACAACCACTCTTGTGTGCTCCAGTTTTTAGTGGGCAGTTCATTTGTTTTGATGTCTTTATTAAGCCATTGTTTTGTTAAGTTATCAATAGCTGTAAATACCTGTGTATGAGGGATTACCGCCGTTTTTGGAATGCCAGGAGAATAAATCCATTGCTTGACTTGTTTTAAGCTGACTGTTTTTGGGTGTTTCTTGAGTAAATTATCATTAAGGTAGTTGACAAAATTTTCTGTTGTTATACTTTGAAAGGCAAAATGGTGAAAATAACTTTTGATAAATTCATCAAAAACTTCTCGACCAAAGGCGTTTTCTAACCAATCTAAAAACAGGCGTCCTTTAGTGTATGGAATTTCGGTAAAGGCATCATCTGGATCTTGACCTCGTAAGTCCAAAGCCAAGTGTTGGTCTTTTTTTGATAGCTCTGGAATCTCCGCGATTAAATCTTGGTAGGCAAGTACGGCTTCCATGTCCTTGGTTTCTTTGCCATTGACCACTTCGGTTATGCGTGATTCAAAATAAGTCGTAAAGCCCTCATTAAGCCATAAATCCCTCCACGTGGCATTGGTCACTAAATTGCCTGACCAGGAATGGGCTAATTCGTGGGCGATAAGTGAAACCAAAGATTTGTCACCAGCCAAAACGGTTGGTGTAATAAAGGATAAGCGCGGATTTTCCATGCCGCCAAAAGGAAAGCTTGAAGGCAAAATAAGTAAGTCGTATGTTTCCCAATCGTACTTTCCATACAAGGCCTCGCCAGCTTTAATCATTTTTTCAGTGTCTTCAAATTCGTAAGCAGCCTTGTCTAGTAAAACTTTTTCTGCCCAAACACCACTGCGTGGTCCTATGGCTTTGTATTCAAGCTTGCCAACAGCCAATGCAATAAGGTACGACGGGATGGCTTGTGGCATATCAAAATAGTAAGTGCGAAATCGTTCATCAGCCTTGGGGTTGTTATAGGCACTCATCACTGCGCGTAAATTCTTATTCACTTTTATGGTGGCAGAATAAGTTTGACGTACTTGTGGAGTGTCTTGCAGTGGAATCCAGCTACGCGCATGAATGGCTTCTGATTGAGAATAGAGAAATGGGTATTTTTTAGAACTGGTTTGTTGCGGTGTTAACCATTGTAAACCAGTGGACTCTGGCGATGTGAGGTATTCAATAATAATGCGGTCATTTTTTGGTAAGTCAATGATTAAAGCTTGCCCGAGCATTTTGTCTTTTTGTCCCATGTGCCATTTAACGGGAATTATGCCTCCCCGACCATTGGGTGTACCAATGCTAATGATGGTAAGGTCCCGCGTGTCGAGAATCATTTCTTTGGCATTGGGATTTTTTAGTTTGTACTGTATGGCATTGCGACCATGAATTGTGTGGTTGTCAAAGTCGATTGATAAATTTAGATTGATGTGCGTAATAACCACATCATCCGTATTGGCAAAAGAGTGGTAATCAACACCGGCAACAATTTTATTGGTTTTATGTGCAGTGGTGGAACATCCGTAACTAAAAATTAGGAAGGTTAGAAACAATAGTTTGGTAGTTGATTTCATAAATAGTCTCAAATTGCAATGGCGACTATACTATCATAGTCAAAATAAAAGCCATAGTAAAAACCATAATCACAGGTATCAGCAAAGAGACGACAGCTATATCTTTGTATGATTGTTTGTGGGATAAGCCACATATTGTTAATAAGGTAATAATTGCACCATTGTGAGGAAGGCTATCCAAACCACCGGATGCCATTGAGGCTAAACGGTGCATCCATTCGAGTGGAATTCCCGCAGATTGAGCCATTTGGTTGTAGGTGTCGCCAAGTGCGCCAAGAGCTATGGTTAATCCCCCTGAGGCAGAACCCGTTATGCCAGCCAGTACATTAATGGCAACGACTTCTGAAATCATGGGATTGCCTGGTGAGATATTGACTACTGCTTCTTTAATAATGGCAAAAGCCGCTAATGAGGCGATTGTCACGCCATAACCGACTTCTGAACCAGTATTAAATGTTGGCAGCATAGAGCCCATGGCTCCATCTGTAAGTGATTTGTTTAGGTTGTTGAATTTTTTAAAGTTAATTAATAATACGGTGATATTTGCCGCAACTAAGGCGATTATCATGGACCAAATTCCAGTGAGTTTATTGACATTGATGTGCCCAAACTTATCCGAATTAAGGTAACTAACATCCCAACGAGGAATCAAAATTTCGGTAAAAAGGTAGTTTGTTAGGATGACAACCAAAATGGGTGTCATGGCTGTCCAAAATGAAGGCAGATTAATTTCTTCTTGCTCTTCTGGTTCATTGCTGTGGTTTTTGCCATAACCCAAATGAGCCAGAGTTTTTAAGCGATAATTAATCCATAGGACGCCAAATACCATAATGGTAAAGCCTGAGACCAAACCAACAATTGGAGCGGCATAAATGTTTGTACCAAAATAGGAGCCTGGAATGATGTTGTGAATTTGGTTTGTTCCCGGTAGGCAAGTCATGGTAAAAGTTGCACCACCCAGTGCCAGTGTGGCGGGAATTATTTGCTTGGGTAAATTGGCTTCTTTAAAAAGTGCCGCAGCCAGTGGGTAAACAGCAAATGCCACAACAAATACCGAAATTCCTCCATACGTCAATAAGGCACATGAGGTGACAATGGCAAGGGCAGAATGCTTTTTGCCGACAAACTTTATAATTGCAATGGCGATGGTTTTGGCAGAGCCTGAATCTTGCATCAATTTACCAAAAATGGCTCCAAGTAAGAAAATAGGAAAGTATTTGGCAATAAAACCAACCGCGCCTTTCATAAACACCTGAGTATAAATTGCCATGACTTGTGAAGATTCCCCCGCAAAGACAACAGCAAACATTGCCAACAAGGGAGCCAATATAATGACAGAAACACCTCGATAGGCAAAATACATCAGCAACAATAAAGAAATAACAATAGCAACAACACCCATACCATCCTCTGAATAATCAATGAGCAAAGCATTATACATTATTACAGATGGTTAATAATCCCTTGAGTAAAATTAACTCAAGTCGTAGAATAAAGCCATGCAAAAATTATTCACTTATTTTCTTTTATCTCTTCTGTGTTCAGGTGTCTTTGCGCAACCTGAAAACACGGAAGAAAAAACAGTTTCACCTGAGTTTCCTGTTATCACTGCCGTAACTAATGCCGAACTTTATGAAGGCACTATTGAGCAAATCAAAAGCAAAATTGAGCAAAGAAAAAATTTGATAGATCAGTTAATTAAACAACTAGAGAAACAAAAAAATGATGTATTTGTCCAGATTGAAGTGGCAAAAAAGCAGTTGGAACGAGATGAAAATAATGCAGTGCTTGATAATTTAAGTAATCAAGAAATAAATAAAAACATTGCGAGCTTGCAACAAAAACAAGATGCTATCATTGAGTTAATTAATAATTTTAAAGACGTGCACTTTAAGCACGTGAGTTTATTGCAAGAGATTGAAAATAAGGCAATAACTCGAGTTGATTTAAAAATTGAAGAGCCTTATACCACTGAGTCATTGGATAGGCTTAATAATACCATTCAAGAATTACACCATTTACAAAAAACCACCAAAGATTTTGCCAAGCAAAATAACGAAAGACTTAAAAACCTCAAGGGTATACTTGATGATCTTATTGTCAGGTATACCATCGTAATTAAAGATAAAGAACAGACTTTTGAAGTGTATGAACTGTTAAGAACAATTTATCTTTACCAAGCTGATTATGCCATATTGCATTTGAAGAAAAATAAAAACATAAAGCAATTAGACTATTTAGAGAATGAGCTTGCTGCTAAAGAGAAACTGTTGCCTTTGGTGCTGGAAAAGCTGGAAATCAATAAGGACAGCCTGGATGAGGTGCAACAAAAAGTTAGCAATGCCAAAGAAGACTTAAAGAAATTACTCAAAGAACACGAAAAACTCAACAAAGAATTTGATAAAAAATCACTTGAAGCGGAATTGGCTCTTGATAACATCAAAGTTAAATTAAAAAGCAGTGAGCAAGACAGTCCTTCACAGGTTTTATTGCAACTGCAAAAACTCCTGAATTTAAATAAAATTCAATACGTCTATTTTATAAAAAATTTATTGCAGCAAAAAGAACAAAATCAGCAGTTGCATTTGGCTAATTATGAATTTCAGGCCGATTGGGTAAGTGCCTATCCTAACAAGAAATCACGACCTTCAGCCTTTAAAAAAATGGTACTTAGTTGGCAAAACAAACTGGCTGAACAAAAAAACCTTACCGTAGAGAACAGTCAATTATTAGAGTCGCTTGGTCGTTCTTCGCTAGAAGTTAGCCGTTTGTTGCAACAAGATTTATTTCCAAAAAATAATACCAGTAGAATCACAAAAGCAAAAAAACAACTTGTCAAGCAATTAGAAAAGAATCAAAAAACCATACAGCGTTTATCTTTGGAATTAACCAACAACAATGATTTTATTGCCGTCAGCACAGAAAAAAATGAACGAATCTTAGCCCTGCTATCGCAACAGCTCAATAAGCTGGATCAAATTGGACAGTGGTTTGGAGATAAGTTTAAAGCCCAGTTTGAAAAAGTAAAAAAGGTGATTTACTACCCACTGGCTTCCTTTGGTGATACGGCTTTTACCCTTGCCATTCTTTTTAAAGTCTTGTTGTATATTATTTTAGGCTTTATCCTTTTACGCTTGTTTCGTAAATGGTTGACTGTTTTTTTAGCAAAGCGCACAAAGTTATCAGAAGGCGCATCACACTCAATATCAACATTGATTTATTATTTGGGTGGTTTTTTGGTCTTTTTGGCAGCTCTTTCAGCCGCTGGATTTAATCTCGGGCAAATGATGATTGTTTTTGGTGCCCTTGGTGTTGGTATTGGTTTTGGCTTACAGAATATTGCCAACAATTTTATCAGCGGTATGATTTTACTGGTTGATAGAACCTTGACCGTAGGGGATTCTATTTCTTTAAATGATGGGGTTAATGGAAAAGTCATAAAACTGGCTATGCGCTATACCGTTATTCGTACCAATGGTGGCTATGATATTATTGTCCCGAACTCTGAATTGATTGCAAACCGCGTGACATCCATGACTTTTGATGATAATTATTTGCGCATCGAGATTCCTTTTGGTGTTTCTTATGATAGCGATCCAGAACAAGTTAAAGAAATTACATTGGAAGTTGCTAACAAGGTTAAACACACCATTAATCGAGAAAGTCAAAAATCTGCTGTTCTGTTTACAGGTTTTGGTGACAGTTCTTTGGATTTTGTTTTACGTGTGTGGGTATTTATCTATGACAGGTATCGCCCTTATGCGATTCGCAGTGATTATTATTTTAAATTATTTAAAGCCTTTAAAGAGGCAGGAATTGAGATACCATTCCCGCAACGCGATTTAAACATTAAATCTCCTAATCATTTATCATTTGATTCTGAAAATGAAGAAACCCTAGCCGAACCAAAAAAGAAACAGGACAAATAAATAAATTCGGCTTAATCTATTTCTTCAAGCACGCCGTTTTGGTAAAGATGTTTCACTAAGTTCTTATCCTCAGTATTGAGTTGATGTAAGTCATCGGCGAGTATTTGTTTGTCATTACACAGCAATTGAGCCAGGTGTAGGTTGCACGGATAGCTATCACCATTTACAAATAGGGTTGTTTCCTGAGCAGCGAAGTAACAGGCTTTGGTAAATGAGTTTAAATACAGTCCTTTAATAGAGTCAATAGCAGGTAATTGCTTGGTTTGGTTGAACTCATGAAAAATATTTCGGTAATTGCTGAGGTATTTGCCTAACCATTGAGTAATGTTGTTGGTGTTAATATTTTCGATTAGAATTTGTTTGACTTTTTCAACGTCTTGCTGGGTAATTTCGCCAATTGCGGGTTGTTGAGTGAATGTGGGTTCTTCAAAGCGATTGTTTTCCGAAAGGTCTTGAGCCGTATTATCGATAAAATCCGTTAGTATTTCTGCAACTGACGGGGTTCGCATTCCTAAAGAACAAGTCACACAATCGTCACTGGCAGCAATGCCGTAATGAGCAACTTCTGGAGGAAGATACAAAACATCTCCAGGATTTAAAATACAGTCTTCTTCTGCCTTAAATTGATTCAGTAATTTAAGTGCAACATCAGTTAATAATTTGGGGTCATAAATTTTATTGTGCCCAAACATCCACTGCCGCTGTCCCGATACTTGTATAAGAAACACATCGTAGTGATCCGTATGAGGACCAACTGTGCCTCCAATTGAACCAGTGCTAATCATAATATCATCAAAAATCCAGTTTCGAATAAAGTCAAAATATTTTAATAGCTCTAGACTTTTTGGTTGCCATTTATCGACGTCAGAAACGAGTAAATTCCATGTGAAATCATTAAGCTCTTTAAAATCTTCTTTTTCAAATGGACCAATCTCCACATCGTACTGTGTTTCAGAACTCTTAGTCACAATGCGTGATTGAATATCTGGATGACAGCTTAGCTTAATCAATTCTTCTTTATTTGGAAGAAAACGAAGCTGTTGTTGAGTGAAAATACCTTTAAATAAAAATGGTTTTTTATGCCAGTATTCAGCTAAGAAGCAATCTTTACTGAGTGTTGTTGGCTTAAATAAGCTTGGCTTGTTCAATGGCATATCCCAAATAATTGGCTGGTGTTAGTTGTAATAAATCTTCTTTGGCTTGGGCTGGGATACTCAATGTTTTTATAAACTCTTGAATAACCTGTTGATTGACATCTGTGCCACGAGTTAATTCTTTGAGTTTTTCATAGGCATTGGCTACACCGTAACGACGCATAACCGTTTGAATAGGTTCTGCCAGTAGCACCCAATTATTATTTAAGTCGTCTAACATGACCTGTGGATTGATTTCTAATTTACTTAAACCTTTTGCCAGCGATGACCAAGCAATCACGCTGTGCCCGAAAGCAGTGCCCATAGAACGCAATACAGTGGAGTCTGTTAAATCACGTTGAAATCGTGATACGGGTAACTTTTGTGCTAAGTGTTCGAACATGGCATTAGCAAGTCCAAGATTTCCTTCTGCATTTTCAAAGTCGATGGGGTTGACTTTATGGGGCATGGTGGATGAGCCAATTTCTCCCGCAACCAGTTTTTGTTTGAAGAAATTTAAAGAGATGTATCCCCAAATGTCGCGGCATAAATCAATTAATATGACATTAATGCGTATCATGACATGGGATAATTCAGCAATATAATCGTGTGGTTCAATCTGAGTGGTATAAGGGTTGAAATCTAAATTTAAATCTTCGACAAAATTCTGGGCAAAGTCCATCCAATCAATGGTGGGGTAAGCTACTCTGTGGGCGTTATAATTACCTACAGCACCATTAATTTTTCCTAAAATATCGGTGCTTTCAAGTTGTTGCAATTGCCTTTGGATTCGGTAAACTGTGTTGGCAAATTCTTTGCCCATGGTTGTTGGGGTTGCTGGTTGCCCATGGGTTCGAGACATCATGGGTATTTGTGCATAATCATTGGCTAATTCTGACAAATCTTCACTCAAATCATAGAGGGTTGGCGTGATAACCGTATCTCGACCCTGAGACAACATTAAGGCATAAGACAAGTTGTTGATGTCTTCGGAAGTGCAGGCAAAATGGGTAAACTCAGATGCCTTTAATAGAATCGGATGTTGAGCTAGTTTTTCTTTAATAAAATATTCAACGGCTTTGACGTCGTGATTGGTGGTGCTTTCTATTTCTTTAATTCGCAAGGCATCTTTTTCATTAAAGTTGTCATGTAATTGCAAGAGCCATTGTATTTCATCTTCACTAAGTGGGGCTAATTCTGAAATTTTAGGTTGATGTGAGAGAGCAATAAGCCAACGAATTTCAACAAATAATCGGTTTTTAATAAGACCGTATTCACTGAATATATCTTGTAAATCCGCAGTTTTACTCTGGTAACGCCCATCAACTGGGGTAATCGCTTTGATCGGTGATGCAGTCATGATTCTAAGTTAATATGGAGTTGTGGTAATTATACTTGAATGGATTGAATAGTGTCTAATTTATTGATATTCCATTGGCTAATTGCCTTATTCCAAAACTCATGCAATGTTTTTGGCGTTGTTATGAACGAATTTTGTAAAAGTAGATTGTAAGCATTGACTAAAATTTCTATTGGTTTTTCAGTATCAATTTCTTTTGCAAAAGTTTGTTTACTGAGTTTTTGACCTGTTTTATTGATAAGTATTGGGATGTGAGCATAACTGGGTTGCTGGTAATTCAGTAAGCTGTTGAGGTATATTTGCCAGGGTGTTGAATCAATCAAATCAATTCCTCGAACAATATCAGTAACCTTTTGAAAAGAATCATCAACCACAACGGCAAGTTGGTATGAAAACAAGCCATCTTTGCGTTGTAAAATACAATCTCCACAATCGTTGAATAAGTTTTTAACGTAATTTCCTTGAATTCTATCTTTAAATTTAATAAGGCAATCAGGGACTTTTAAGTTAATGCTATAGGGTTTTTGTGGTGTGCTTTTCTTATTTCTGCATTTGTGGTCTTTAATGTTTATGTCTTTAAGTTCACTTCTTGAACAAGAGCAATAATAAGTGTGACCCTCTTGGATTAGTTGATTAAGGGTTTTTTGGTAGGCATGTTGTCTAGTTTTATTTGATTGATAAATGGTTTTTTGATTCAATTGGAAACCAAGTTTAGTCAACGTATCTATAAAACTTTGACTGGCACCTTTTACTTCACGAGGAGGGTCTAAATCCTCAATTCGTAATAACCATTGTCCATTATTTTTTTTTGCTTCACAATAACTGGCAAGTGCTGCGACGAGTGAACCTCTATGTAGCCTGCCAGTTGGGGTAGGTGCAAATCGACCAATGTATTGTTTTTCCAACAAAATTTAAGATTCTTGTGACATTTTCTCAGAAGCCGGTGCTAGGAAATTACCTTGCACATAGTTTGCTGCAAATTTCCATAGGATACTCATGGCTGCGGCATCTTCAACAAACTCACAAATAACCATTTTATTTTGTGCATGGGCATTATCAATTATCTCTTTGACTTTTTCTTGGTTTTCTTCATTTTTAGAGAAGTCTTCCATAAAAGTTGAATCAATTTTAATGAAGTCAATAGGGTAATGCTTAAGTAAAGAAAAAGAATTCAAGCCAGAACCAAACTTCTCAATAGCAAACTTACAATTAAGACCCTTAACTGAGTTAATAACGGGTTTTATGTGTTTGGAGTCGCTAACCAGCTCACTTTCAGGTGTTTCAAATATTAAATACTCACCTGAAACTCCGTGTTCTTTTAAAGCTTTGGCAAGCCACACTGGAAAGGAGGCATTGGAAAGAGTGTCAGTTGAAATTTTCACTAATAAAGCCACTTTTTTAGCGCTTTCCTTGATTGCCTTTATTGAATTCTTAATAACACATTTATCAATGTCTATAATTAATCCATGCCTCTTAGCAATTCCAATAAATTCAACAGGCATGATAAGCTTATCTCCTTCCTTCAGTCGGACTAGGCAGTCATAATGTTCTGTCTCATCGCCGTGAAGACTGATAACTGGTTGGTAATGAAGTATAAATTGATTGTTCTCAATGCCTTTTGTAATTAAGTCAATCCATTTTTGATTAGCCGCTCGTGCTTTCTTTTCTTCTTCTGCAGGATCAAAAGTCGAGACTTGATTCCCTCCATTTTCAATGGCTTTGGAAATCTGCTTGCCTAATATTTTTATGACTTCATTAGCTGAAGAGGTTTTTTCAATGATTTGGGTTAAGCCAATACTAATGGAACAGCTTAATGTTTTTTCTCCAGCATTAAAGAGGTTGTCAGATATTTTTGAAGTTAAGTGTTGAGCTAATTGAATGGCTTGTTCGATTTCTCCCTTGAGAGAGACAATAAAAGTTGTGTCATCGTAGCGAGAAAAAACATGATTGGATCCCAGAATTTCTTGTATAAATGGAGCCATATCAGCAATCAATAAATCAAGATTTCCTTTGCCTAAGTCTTTTTCTAGGGTCTTATCATTATCCAACTGAATATACATAATCGAATACCCAGAAGATTTGCCAGACTTAACTTCATTGACCTTGTCACTTAAATCTTTAGTGAAATAACTGCGGTTATAAAATCCTGTTAATAAATCTTTACTCTTGATGTCCTGTAATTCTTTTTCGGCAGCGAGGTTGACCTTGGGGCGCTGAACTAAAAATTGCACACAAGGCTCACCGTCAACTCGTGCTTTATCCAAACTAACGATAGCCTTTAGGACATTGCCTTTGTCTGTTTTTAGTTCCATATTAATGTCATCATCAGGAAGTTTGCCTACAGCAATATCTCTGAGAAGTTTTTTAGTTTCAGCGACTTGTTCTTTAGTCACTAAATTTAAGAAAGGAGTGACTTCTAACTCTTCTGCATCATCGTATTCAAAAAACTCTAAGTAGGCATTGTTAGTATAGACATGCATACCATCATGAATATAAGCAATCGCATCTTTAGAGCTGTCTAATAAAGATGCACAGCGTTTTTCGGCATCATTTAAATCAGATTCGTATTGGCGTAGTTTTCTACGAGAAGTTAGGTTATCAAAAATAGTGACAATTTCATTGCACAATTGTTCTTTAATGTTTCCTGTGCAAATATTTGTGGCACCACTTTCTAAGGCTTCTGAGACTGAGTCATTATCCAGAACTTCCAGTAAGGCAACTACGGGGATGTCTTTGCCGGATCTTTTAACTATTTGGTGTACAGTAGCAATAGGTAAGTCTGATTGCATGTGTTGCACTAAAATTATATCGACCTTACTTTTTGATACTTTTTCAATTAAGTTCGCTTCATTTATACAGAGACTTGGGCGAACTGAAATTTGTGCATTTCGAAGAATAGATAAAATGCGCTCGGCATCTTCTTCGTGCTTGTGTACAATCATAAGATGAATAGTTTGATCTTTTGCCAATTTATTTCTCTGGTGATTTATGAAAACTTAAATTTTAACAGATTAAATTAATTTAGTGGAGATTTATTCTTTTTACCAGGTATTTCTTCAACTAATTTTGGCACAAGATAACCAGGAAGTGTTGCAAGAAGTTCTTTATGTATGAGTTTGGCTTGTTTGTTTGACACTTGAAAATGCGCAGCGCCTTGGACTTTATCCAATTGATTTAAGTAATAGGGGAGAATGCCAAACTCAAATAAGCGATGAGAAAGATTGGCAAGAGCTGTGCTGTTATCGTTAATGCCTTTTAACAAGACACTTTGATTTAATAAAAGTGTTTGTGTTTGTGAAATTCTATTTAACACAGGTTTTAAGTCATCTCGCAGTTCTTGCGCATGATTACTGTGTAAAACCATAACTTTCTTAAGGCTAACGTCTTTTAACCAATTGAGAAAATTTTCTGTTATTCGTGTCGGAGAAACTAAAGGTGTTCGCGTGTGAATGCGTAAGGTTTTAATGTGAGGTATAGTGTGAAGCTGAGTGGTTAAATTGTTTAAAACTTTTGTTGAAAGCATCAAGGGGTCGCCACCACTTAAAATCACTTCATGAACATCTTGATTATTATTGAGGTATTCTATTGCCTTTTTCCAATTTTGAGCCGATGCACTGTTTTGCGAGTAAGGAAAACTCCGACGAAAGCAATAGCGGCAATTAATTGCACACGTGCCTGTGGCAATTAGCAGCACTCGCCCATGGTACTTGTGAATAACACCTTTGGTTTTTTTAGCGTGTAAATCGCCGACAGGATCATTTGAAAAATCATCCGTCTTGAGAAGCTCAAATTGACTTGGCATGACTTGCATCAATAAAGGATCACTGGAGTTGGAAAAATCAATATTATTTTTAAAGTAACGGGGAATGTGAAGCCGAAATAAATCTTCACTTTTTGGAGAATAACTCCTTTGTATGGAAAAATCTTCAGTCTTTACGTGATTTCTACTGTTTTGACGCCAAGTTTGCTTTGTCATGAATTGTTAATTATTAAAACTAATGGCGAAGTTTACCATTTTTTAATTTATAATCCTGTTTTTTTTATCAACATACCATCAATGAAAAACCCACTCGTTTTAATTATTCTCTTTTATTCAACTATTATACAGGCACTTTCTGTGGAAACTTATTCAATATCTCAAGACAAAAAAACACTGGCACTTGCTTATGACGATTCGGTTATTCGTTTGTACGATTTGACCAGTGGGCAATTATTACATGAGCTTCAAGCACATGAGAATAGCATCCAAACCATGCAGTTTAATAAGGATGGTAGTCGCTTGATTTCAGGTGATTGGGGTGACTATGCCATTATTTGGGACGTAGAAACTGGTGAAATCATAAAGAAGAAAAACATGGGTGAAACGGTAATGCATGCCATTTATTCAGCAGATGATAACTACTTGGTTGTGGCAATCGATGAAGCTCCTTTAACGATATACGATTCTAACTTGAAAAAGAAAAAAAGTGAGTATGCAATTAATGACCGCATCCAAGTCTCACCCGACAAAAAATATTTAGCTGGTCAACGCATGTATTCACCCAATGAAGAAGGTGATGCAGTTATTGTGGTTGATTTAGTTTCTAATAAAAAGATGATTGAAATCCCAGAGGATTCCTATGATGATGAGATTTACTTTAACAAAGATGGCTCCATCGTAGTGATCCGTGATTTTTCGTCTTTCCATGTATGGGATGTTAAAAACAATAAAAAAATTGGATTTATTGACACGCAACTCGATGTGGATGAATCCTTAATTAACCCAATTAAGAATTGTGGTTGACGGGTGCAAACAAAGTTGAAATTTGGGATTATAGAACACAAAAGATGATTCATTCTTTTGATGTAAAAGGATTTGATGTTGATGAGGTTAGTGCCATTGCTTTTTCTCCTGATGGAAAAATAGTGGCTCTATCAGTTTGGTTAGATTCTGATACTAGTGTGGTGGTGATTTTTGATACTGAAAATTATAAAAAACAATGGCAAATTGAACCGATGAGCAAGCAAACCTTCTCTATGGAATTTATTGACAACCAAAGTCTATTCCTCAATTCTTCTTATCCCCTTGAAATTTGGGACATTAAAACTAAGAAACTTAAACATTTATTGACTAAAACAGGTTCGCAGACAGATAAAAGCATGCAGGATATATTCCGTACAGAATTTAGTGCTTATCGTTTTGAAGGCAGTATAAATGGTATAGATGCGGATGGAAAAGGCAATATAATCCTCACCGGTACGGGCAGTGACAATGGTTCTATAGCTTTGGATGATAAAGGGCAGCTCGACAAAATATTTCAAAATAATTACAGTACAGGCTACGATGCTCGTTATTCTCATGACGGTAGTTTGGCAGCATTTGCTTACCATGGTGAACATCTGCTCATTTATAATACTTTAGATGGTAGTTTATATGTGCAACTAGATATTGGAGGTGTTCCCAGTGGCTTTAGAATTGTTAAGTTTTCAGATGACGATAGTTTGCTTGCTGTTGGATCAGATGATGGCAGTGTTTATATTGTTGATGTTAAGGCAAAGAAAACCATCAAACACATAGAGTTTTTTAATAAAGACGAATACAGTGAAGGCACTTTTTCTTTGCAGTGGCTAAATAAAAATAAGTTGTTGGTTGGCACCTTAGAGTCTGTTTTTGAATTAAATGTTGCCACAGAAAAATTTAAAAAGATATGGGAGACAGGTGCAACCGCTCTACAGGTTTATGTTGAGAACAATCAAATTAAATATATTGCGGTTGGTCAATACGAGGATGACTTGATTTTACTTAACAAAGACTATAAAAAAATCAAGTCATCAGAGCAAACAGGTGTTGGTCGATTAGCCACAACAGTCAATGGTGAAAATATCATTGCCCTAACGGATTACAATACCATTATTTGGAATCTTAAAACAAATCAAATAAAAGAATGTGGTCAAGCGCAGGAGGGTTTGTGGGCAATGGCTTACGATGCCACTAAACATCGAATTTATGTTGGTGGTGATGAAGGCAAGGTTCACGTCTATGATGAAAGTTGCCAGGAGTTAAATTGAACATGAAAAAATATATTTTGCTCTTAATAGCGGCACAAACAAGTTTTGCTGCCAATGATATACAATTCAAAACTCAATTAAGTGACCAGCAACTTGAAGAACACGTCACAATTAGCATAGATGGTAAAGTCATTTGCAAGTTGGATGCGAAAAGTGGCTTTTTTGGTTTAATTAAAGCCGAAGATAAATGCAGTTTTCAACCCACTAAAAAAGTGTATAAGTATAAGATTAAAGGAAATTTAAAGCTGGAAGATGAAAAAGACCTTTATCAAGGGGCAGGAGAGGGCATAATTATTAATTATTACTCAGAATTTGAAAAGCTCAATGAAGCGAAAAACATGGGTAAGTTGTTTGAATATTATGATGCTGGGATAAAGGCAATTAATAAAGAATTGCCCATAAGCAAGCAATTAAAGCCGTTAATATTTGCGCATAAAGAGAGCAAACAAGCCGTTGAAAAATACTCTGCAGAGCATTCAGTAACCTTACCAAAAGATTACGTAAAAATGATAACTCAATACGGTTATCCGCAGAATATTGACACCTTTATCCCATTAAATAAACAAAAATCCATTGCCGATGTGTACCTGAAAGATTACGACTACCCAAGTCAGTACGTCAACAAACACGCAGGTGTTGAGAAAAATCATGCTTTTTTTCATGATTTTGATGTTTATTATGTATTTCATAACCAAACAGCAGAGTTTTGTGGTGAGCCTATGATTGATTATACCATTATGACCGAAGGGGATTATTTTCCAATTGATGTCAATAAGCTCGAGAGTAAAGAAAAATGTGGCAGTTTTTTTGAATTTTTAAAAGAACAAGTCGTCGAGGGTTTTATCGATAATATTAACCGTTCCTTTGAAGATTTAAATATTCTGCCAGTTTACCGCAATAGCACTTTGGAAGCCGATTTGAATTATAACTGGGGAGATGAAGAGAATACCTTAGAGTATTATTTTGAATACAATGATGTTTTTTATTGAACGGTGAAGACAGCTAAATCGTTAGCAAAAAATAGTGTGCTGTTGTAGTTTTTTCTAATTTCTTTTATCGTTTGTTGTTCATTGCCTAAAGTACGATTCATGCGGTGAGATAATATTAATTTATCCGTACCAATGTTTTTTGCAATTTTGCCAATTTGAGAAGGGCGCATGTGCAATGATTGAGCAATTTCCCCAGCATTTTCTGGTATCGCATTATGGGCTATAAATAAATCTGTTTTAGCTAAATCGAGATTCTCAAAACCTTTTCCATTTGTGTCACCGCTAAAAACCACTGTTTTGCCACAAAGTGTGATTACGTAGGCAAAAGCTGGGATTGGACCATGTTGAACTTGAATGGCTTGGATAGTGAAATCATCTGTCGCAATTAAGTTTTGTAACTTTTTTGTGTCTTTTAATACATGCGGAATTAACTTATACTCATTGGATTGCTTATCATCATATTAACCCTGCTAGATATTACCGCTCAATTTATGCAGCATAAGAAATTTTAGGATGCTTAAAATAAGATATCACTCTTTGCGGTTGATTTTGTATATCCGTCATGTGTTTTTGCATCTTAATT
>JALSLV010000080.1 GCA_026988115.1 Lysobacterales bacterium
GAGGAACGAGAAAAAATATTACCAGGCTTGAATAATAAACGGAACCTTGAAATTTTATTAAAATGTAGCCGAAAAAAGTTATCTAGAAAAAGTAAAAAAATAATTTCTAAGCTAAATAAAGCTGGTTATGACTCTTAAAGAAATAGACTCTTTACTGATACTAATTGATCCTCCGGAAGGGTTGATTGGTATAAAAGATGTTTTCGAAAATCTGACTCATATACTCCCTTTTCTTCCAGAAATAGATCCAATCGAATGGCCTTATAATTTAGTTGATAGCTGGACAAAATATTGCAAGAACTTCATAAATGAAAAAGATCACCCTGAGTTCTATCATTATGAGGAGAAAACCAAAGGAGCTGGTTTAAGTAACTATTTAACGAGTCATCCGCTTTATTCAGCATTGTGGACAAAGCCACCTGAGACTATAAAAAAAGAGGCTTATTATCATCTGCAAGCTCACTTAATAAACTCAGTTCATTTTTTTAGATCAAACAAAAAAGATAAAAAATTTGATTCAACTGTTTACAACTCTTCTTTAGGCATCAGAAATATTGCAACTAAAATTGACTATGGTAAATATCTTAATAGTATTCCAATAAAGCCCTTGAGCGCTGAAAAACTTTATCCACTTCTAGATAGGTTAATAGTTTCAAAGAAAAATAACCCACTAGTACCGATTGAAAGGCTATTGGCTTTTGTTCTAGAAATAAGAACTCCATATTCAAAACAGAGACATAGACAAAATACTCAAATTGAGTCTATAACAATTGAAGAAGAATCAGTTGATTCAGAGTCAAGTATCCCACAAGATCCAAAAAAAATATTTCGCTCATCAACATTAACAAAAAAAGAAAGGTCAGAATCACGTAACGAAGCAAATGCAGATGAAGAAGCATTATCAGGCCCTTGGTTTGCATCAGAAGCACAACCACTGAACGACAAATTAGGGGAGTCACCCGAAATTCGTGCTCTTACTATGAAAACAAAACAAAGAGGCATGGCAAGATACAATCAACAACTCCCAACAAGATGGGATAGACTGAATAATTATGAAGTTATTAGTTTATATGTAGAGTTATATAACTTACGAGACCTTAACTTCAAGGGAGTCAATACCGACTTTCAAGAAAAATTAGCTGTTTTGATTGTGATCATGCATTGGACAGCTTGCCCTCTTGAGAAGGCAGTAAAAACTATAGTAGTAAAAAGTGCTGATTTCCTACCTGAAACCTTTAATGATGACCGTATTTATTTATGTTTAAAAGAGCAACTATGGGTGATTAGTCATCCTAGCTTAAATCAAAGAAGAATTAAAAAGGATTGGAGAAGACATTTAGAACAAACCACTCCTGCTATTCGCCTACAAATTAATACATTGTGCTGGGAGATAATGAGAGAGTTTTTAGTAAAAATTGGGTTAGATTTAAATGAGAGGTGTATGTTATTTAAAGCCTCTGACTCAAAACAAATGCAAAAATATTTAAAGGTATTCATAATAAAAGTTAAAAAGAAGTACGACTCTAGACTTACCCAAATACGTATATCATCACATATTTATGACCTATTGATAGATCAAACAAGCGATGTAGCAGAGGCCTCTATCATTACAGGGAAAATGCCCAATATGGGGCAAAAGGCTTCTCTTTATTATTACAGCCCTTTAACCTCAGACCTACAAAGAAGATATTCCAAAACTTGTAAAAAAGTAGAACAGATTATTTTTAATAATACAAAATTTTCATCAAAAGCAGATAGTGACTTTGTTATTGACCAACAATCAATTCGTATAGGTTCAAAAATATGCCCTATGGAACAAACAGTACAACAAATGGTAATGGATCTAAAAAAGAAGACATCGCATTATAAAAAAGAACATCATGATATAAACCATTTAATTAAATTTCATAACGCTTACACGGCCTATTGCGTAATGATGATTGGTTTTGCAACAGGCTATCGTGCTGTAAGAGACCCTTTTTATTCTAAAACAGAAATTGATGATGAAACAGGTTTTTTAGTTATTTCTGATAAAGATAGCGATGATTATTACAACTCAAGGCTCGTTTATCTTCCCAAAATATGCCGCAAGCAAATTACACTCTATTCAGAATATAAACAGCTATTAGCTGAAAAATTGATTCTTACTAATCCAGAACTGTCTAAAGAATTAATGGAACCTAATATACAGAGTTGGTCAAAAACAACACCTAACAATCAAGTTTTACCATTCTTTTTCTTTTTAAAACATTTCTATAAACACCAAGCAGTTAAACCTCTTTCGATGCATGAAATGACTGAATGGATCACCGACTTACCTTTGAATGCCAATAGACATTATCTACGAACTCATCTACGTGAATTAAAAGTTTCAGGCGAGTTTATTGATGCATTTATGGGTCATTGGGAGTACGGGCAAGAACCGTATGGAAAGTATTCTTCACTCTCCCCATTATCTTATATAGAAACATTGAAAAATCCCATTGAGGAGCTGCTTAATAAAGCTGGCTGGGAAGAAATAAAAGGAACATATGGGTGAGCTCTCTCAAATATGGAAAGACTTGATAGTATCCCCAGGTAAGAAGCCCTCAGGTGGGACTAAAAGACGAGAATATAATCGTGCAGTTCTACGCTTTAAAAGTTGTCAGTTAACTATTAGTTTAATACAAAAAAAAGAGCCAAAACTTGCCAAAGGAAAGCGAAACACAAAATTATCAGAAACTCGAATTAATAAATTACTGAACGATATACATGAGTCTAGCCCTCACCGTGATATAGAGTTATGCCATAACTTATTCATTAAAGGCTTAGCCCAAGGGAAAAAGAAAAAAAATTGGGATGTTGTAGTTCCATCAACAATGATTGAGTTACATCGCCCAAAATCGCCTTTTACTCCTGACAGTTTTATAGCTCTAAAAGCTCTTTCAGCTCTAAAAAAAGAATTTAACCAATCTGTAGAAGACCCTTTTTTCTACCAACAACAATCACCCTATTTATCAAGAGTTCAAAAATTTAAAAGGCTCTCTAACACTAAATATTCTCATTTGCTTGCAGGACAAATTATATTCTCCTCAATTGTTAACGGTGGGCTATTAAGTAAGCACTGGATTGAAAAGCTTGGGGAAGGTATTAAAAATAACGTTATCGTAGATCATGATCAATTATGGATCGAGCTTAAAATAACTGAATACTTTGAGGATGATGAACAGACAATTCATCGTCGTTGGTTCCCAGACCCATTAACAGCATTACTCATTCTTCGTTGGAAAAAAATCTACGGGGATGAATGGCCCGATGATGTTAGCGAGGGTCTATTAACTAAGAAAGACCATGATTTGCTTCTAGAGCAGTATATTATAAGCCTTGGGTTTTCAAATAAGCCGAATACCAGCGAGCTAATAAGAGCAGCTACATCCTATTTAGGTTTAAGAGTCCCACAGTTTTTGGTCACATATGCTTCTAAGCATGACATCGGTTTATCTCTCCCTATTGATACTTGGACTCGACTTTACGCTTCTTGTGTTTTAAAAAAATCAAAAAAGAAAAAAGAGCCTCCAAGCCCAATTGAGACAAAGGCATGTGTATTTATTAAACCTGATATAAAAACATCAAATGTGTATGGAGATCAGTTAGCCATATTAAAAAAGTTTAATTCTGTCATAGGCACAACAAAAGGTACTAGTTTTTTAAAAGACACAAATGGAATTTGTCCAATATTATTTACCTTGCTTCACTGGGGTACAACATTGATAAGCAATGAAAGACTGAGAAGAAAAAAGGTTCGACTAAAAACGATGAAAAAGTATGTTATGGCAATCACAGAACCGATACTAACTTATGCCTTTATATTAAATTTGATTGATACTAATGTAGCCGATATTGATTGGGCAGAACTATATGATGGTGTTTTGGAAAAACGAACCACTTTGCAAAAAAAGAAACTTATGATTGGAAGGATTAATGATTTCCATTTTTTCTTAACTCAAAAGTACCACTGTAGTAGCGTTAATATTAAATATGATGGAAGGGTATTCAGCAATGTTAATGTAAACATCGTTACACCCAAAGAGTACCAAGCTGTTCGAAATTGCTTATTAAATGACAACACCCAAGACTCTCGAATAACAAGAATTCAAAGTATAATTCTGTCTCTTGGTTATCGTTGTGGTCTTCGTGCCAATGAAGCTTTAAATATAAAAATTTCAGAATTACATGATGGCCAGAGAATAAATTTTAATAGTTCATTTAAAGTTGATAGCCCTGAAATACTTATAAAATATAATGCTCATGGGAAATTAAAGAACAGAACTTCAATACGACGAATCCCTTTGATTCTATTGCTTGCTGATGAACTTAAAGACTTATTATCCTGGAAAAAATCACGTATCAAAGAGTTGAAGATAGCGGGAAAAACAAAAATTCAGGAAGAACCTTTGTTTAATTTAAAAAGTGAAGATGCAAGTGCTCCAAAGTATCATGATATTTTTCCTCCCATTCTATTGGCGCTGAAAGAAGTAACACGTGATTATGATGTTAATTTTCATCATTTACGCCATAGTTTTACAAATTTTTTACTATTACGGTTAATGAGTGACGATATTGAGGGTCTTTTGCCTAAAGAGTGGTATGTTGACCACACCACCAAAGAACTTTTACTTTGGAAAGCAATGGATAAACAAAAAAGTACTTCATTAAGATCACGACTATTAGTATCAACAAAATCACAACCAACAAGAAAACTGCTCTACCTTGTTAGCCTGCTATCGGGGCATATAGACCCCGATGTAACAATGAATAGCTACTTACATTTATTGGACTGGGTACTTGGACATTCATTGAAATTAATAGAGCAACCACTCTCGCTAAATGCACAGGCTAATTTATTGTCTCTCTCGCCTAAAAAGTTAAAAGCATATCGTAATAGAAACAAACTGAAAGGAAAGACAAGTGTCCTCAAATTGCTTGAGATTGAATCCAACAAAAACGAAAGACGACTACCAAATAAGCAATTGAAAAAAATGGTCCCGTTACAATCCATTCAATATAAGGTACCCGTTCTCACAGAAGAACCACCACCCTCACCGTTTTATCTTCATAATATATTAGCGCTTATTTATGCAGGAAAAATGATAAGTCTTGTTGCTGAGGATTATGAAGTCCAAGAAGACAAGCTTCATAAATGGGTGTATTGCGCGAAAAAGATGGCATCAATTAAAACAAGCCGAAATACGTTACGGTTTTTCAAAAAAAGAATAACGCATAAAAAAACAAGTAACTTTTCCCTCATACGTGTAATCCCAGGATATTCACCAACTTGCCCTGTTAAGAAGAGTGAACGTACCTTGACCAGTAATATTTATGACAAAGTACATAAGCTATACAAAAATGATAGAGAACTAGCTAAGAATGGTTTCAACTTATTTCTCAAAGATGCTTCTTTTGAAAAAATGCTTGTCACAACTCGTAAAGAAAAAGACAAAAAACTATTTGTAGAATTTATGAAACAACTTGTTTCTAAAAATCAAATCCGAGTCGATTTAGAGCCAAATCCATTAAAAATAAAAAATGGTAAAAGCATGGAGCAAGCCCATAAAGAGCAAAAAAGATACTGGAGTAAATCACTTTTTATACTTCAATCGAACATAGCTATTGTCAATGAGACAAGAATAAATCCAACAGTACACTCTTACGGAAAAGTTACTATATGGATAGCAAGTGACGGAAAAAACAAGAATACAAAACCAATCAACTCTATACTCAGGTTTGCCTTGTTCATGGCAATGGTTAGCTTACATTATTGTGGTCCGAGAAAGTAGAATCCCAAGCTATGAAATTACCAACGATATAGTTTAATCTGGAAGATTCTTTGTGAATGGGATGAAAATAATAAACTATGAGTTATTTATAATGGAATAAAAATCCCACGGGGAAAACCCTCTCGCTATCGCTCGATTTTACACATTCTTAATACCGCTTTTTACTGAATATTTAAAATATATATGCATAATAATGATCATAGTGATGCTTCTACACTTGTTTAATTGGATGAAATGCTTGCTTTCTAACAAAGTAAGCTACCCACAATATAAAAAAGCCTGTTATGCCGAAATAAATACCAAGAAAATGATCATATGCAGTCGTAAAAAGCCCCAGTGGGTGATTGATGAAGTCATTAAAATAAAAGCACTAATGCCAACAGCAAGTTGCAGAACCATCGCGATAATTTTTAATCAACGCTATGCCAATCATTACCCCAAGCAAGAAAGCATCGGCAAAACCTTTGTTGACTACACAATACGCAAGTACCTTTATGAGATTCAAATCCAAAGAAAGAAAATCAAAAGCCTACCTGCCTATCAAATCCCGTTTAATAAAGTCTGGGGAATGGATATAACGTTTGTACAACAGCAACCCGTACTCGGCATCATTGAACATCACAGCCGAAAAGCCAGCCTAATCCCCATCAAACAGAAAAACAGTATTACTATTTTGAGAACGCTGCTGGATATTTTAGAAACCACACCCAAACCCGAATTCATCCGAACCGATAATGAAATTTGTTTTAATTCAAAGCTGATTAAGTTTGGTTTATTCATTCTTGGTATAAAAAAGCAAACGACTCAAAAACACTGCCCTTGGCAGAATGGAAGGGTGGAGCGATTATTTGGAACGCTCAAAGCGACCATTAAACACCTGCCAAACAGAATGATTCTGATTTACCTTATCTGATTCATAGCTTTGAGTTTTGGTATAACCAGATAAAACCCCATCAAAACTTGGATAACCAAACACCTGAATCGGTTTATCAAAAGAAGATCAAACAATGGCAAAAGGAGAACCCACCCGATGGTTGAAGTTGAGCCTCACATTTCTAACTGTCCGCAAGTTCGGAGGCTTGGTTGTGGGTGTTGTAGATGGAATTTATGCTTTAGTGCAGAAACGGCAGGGAAAGTTGAAATATCTTTACGGTGACTTGAGAAAGTCATCACTTTTCTGTTTGATTCAGTGATGCAAAGGCAGGATTTTCAAAAAAATGGCTGAAAAGTTGGTGGGGAAATAGGCGGACAGCTCGGACAGGACACCAGCATGCTCTCTGCCAGCATGCTTTGATCTCTACAACCACCATTCTCTAATAAAGAAAATATCTCACCTTCTTCTTTAATACGGCAATCAAAATACTCATTAGTTAAAAATTTATCTCTCATAGATACTAGAACTCCTTAAAACTGATATTCATTTCCAGCTCTATCAACAACAACATCCGTTTTAGATCCATTCTTATCTTTAATCTCGTAGAACCGAGTTTCTCCTTTTGCATTAGTACCAGAATAAAGCCTAACAACCGTTCCATTATCTCTATCCAAACCCCGTAAAACCTTTTTCACTTCAGCATCAGATAATCCTGCCGCTTCTAATCTTTCTTTATTAATCCAATCTTGACTCATCTGCTTACCACTTGTGGTATTACACAAGCTACCCGCCTTACAACCTTCACTCACGCCAGTGGTTTTGGATTCTACAATATAAATCTTGCCATCTTTGCCTTTGTAAATACTATCAATGCCTGTAGAGCCATTGTAGACAGTCATTTTTCTACTCCAACCATCTTTTGACTTATATTTTTCTATGTTAAAGTTTCTCTAGCCAGCCTTAATAAATCATCATAGTTTGGATCAAACAATTCGGATAACTCAATTTCTAATGAACAAGATAAATCCCAGAGGACACGTTGCTCTGATGGATACTCTATTGAAAGCTTATCAGTCTCAGAAAATCTATTTAAAAGATCAAACAAAACAATAGCTTCATTTTTAGTCAACTTTAAATTAATTTCACTCATAATTTTTTATCATTCAGCACGTGTTCGAGTTGTTTTTCACTTAATTTCCAACCACTAATAAATGTACCATCAGACTTATTCATTACCATCAGTCCTGTATTTGGGTCAACATGAAAAATGACGGGATCTCCATGATAAATACCGGTAAATTCTTTTACATCTGGTGAATTAATGTGTTTTTGAATAGCTTCGTTAAATTTCTTGGCATTATCCAAATTATAATTTCCATCAATACCAAAATCTTCTGCATGCTTAAACTTCTTTTGTAATTGAGTCGGTGTAGCAAAAATTGTTTTACACTTCGCATTATGCACCCATAGCTTTCCAATACCCGCAAAATAACTCGGCGTATTATCAACCGAGAAGTTATAAACCCGTAATGGCTTATCGACTTTCTTATTATCCAGTATCAGAACATCACCATCAGCACTAGCAACCACATCATCAACTTTCAGGTACTGAACCTCTGTCCACCCAATACCTTGCTTCCACATCGGGTGTTCTTCGGTGACGTTGATTGTGCCGAACTCAGTGGTGAGTTGGTAGTAGAGTGGCGCGATTCGTCCAAACGTCTTTTCTATTTTTTGGGGTTTATCTTCATAGCTTTGTCTTGCTCTTGAAAGGACGGTATTGCCTTTGACCAAGGTTTCTATATTCACTTTGCCATCAGGTGTCCAGATGGGTGTACCTGCGGCAAAACTGGCACAGCCAAAGTCTTTCTTGGTTTTATTTAAAGCCGTTGCTAGGTCGCCAAATTTTGCCATTTTACTGGCGAGTTTGATCATAAAGGCAGGGCTTACATTTTCACCTATGATTCTTCCCTTATCAAACGCTCCGCAATGAACCAATGTTTTAAATTCTTCACCTAATGAATCGGCGATCATTTTTGCTGTGCCTGCGGGATCTTCAACAAATTGCTTGCCTAGGGCTATAAGTCCTTTTGCTGTTTCAATAGGATGAGCAAGTAAATTACCTAAGTCAGCAACTTGTTTTTTCATCCCCTCCCAAAAACCTTTTACAAATTCATATCCTGCTACTAAACCATCTTTGACTTCATCCCATAAGCTTCCCCAAAAGCCTTTGTCTTCATCTTTTTTGGTACTGCCGTCATCTTCTGTAGGAGTGGGCGTAGTACATTTTATTTCTGGCTTGGGTGGCTCATCAACCACAGGGATATCTGGGCCTAAAGGCGTGGTAATAGGTCCACCAGGGTTGGTAGGGTTAATAATGGGGTTGGTATTAGGGTCAACAGGGTTGGGCGTTACAGGTGTTGTTGGTGTATCACCTGTGGGATTAACGATTGGGTTATCAGTAGGTGTTGATGGCCCTGTGGGTGTAACCGCAGGTGTGGTATTTGGCCCTGTAGGATTTGTAACAGGATTTGAAGGCGAACTCCCTCCCATATTGGTTGGTGCAGAGGCGCTAGAACTGGCGTACTTAGAGCTATCCTGTGCAGCCTTGGTACTTTTTATTGATTCACTATGGCTACCAGCAACTTCATGGCTGATAGCAGCGACTTGATGACGACCTGCCTGACTGGCGTTGCCGATGGTTAATAAGCTACCCACTGCAAGCATAAACGTCAATACGAGGTATTGCGTCATGCTTTGACCTGTTTGTTTAATCAATGACAATTGATCATTTCAATTAAAGTTCATAGAACTAGGGATAATAACGATTAAAACACTTAATTACTAACCAGACAGAGTAAAATTCAATTTTAAAAGCACACCCCCCCCTGTTTTTTGCTGTTTTGTATAAACAAATTATTCTTTGCGCCAACTCATTAGCTCACTAGGATAAAACTCATGATCCTTAAAGCTTTCATCATCAATATCAGACACGATGACTACGGCTGCGGCTTCATAGCACCAATAGCCATCATAGGTCGGGGTTTCATGCAAAGGTCTCACACCATCAGGTGCTCGAATCCCTAATTTATTTGGCCATTGATCCAGATAGATTTTTAACTTTTTTGCCTGTTGCTTTTTATCTTCCATATCCAGAATGGCAACTAATTGTTTATATTTAGCTTTTTCTGTTAAATCAGTACTTATTTTTCTGTCTGCTTGATAGTGGCTTAATAGGCGGTCTACTAATTGGTCTTTTCCTGCGGGAATGCACTTAGCCATTGTTGTTAATTCGGATTGGCTAACGCCTAAGCATTCACCGAAGACTATTGCAGATGAAACAAAACGTACATTGGTTAATGTTATAGGTCTTTCAGTTTTCATTGCTTTCTGAAAGCACTTTTCAGAAGAGTATAGAATTTCTAGAAACCTGTTATAGGTGATTTTTAATTCTTCAATCCCACTTATAGAAGCGTATCTAAGACGAATAAAGCCCAGCATGCTCTCTGCCAGCATGCTTTGATCTCTACAACCACCATTCTCTAATAAAGAAAATATCTCACCTTCTTCTTTAATACGGCAATCAAAATACTCATTAGTTAAAAATTTATCTCTCATAGATACTAGAACTCCTTAAAACTGATATTCATTTCCAGCTCTATCCACAATAACATCAGTTCTAGAACCATTTTTATCTTTAATTTCATAAAAGCGGGTTTCACCTTTAGCATTTGTGCCAGAATATAGCCTAACAACATTCCCATCATTATTACTAAGGCTTTGACGAATTTTAATTTTATCAACTTCATTAACACCTGCTGCATCAAGTCGTCCTTCTATCCAATCTTTACTCATCTGCTTACCACTATTAGTAGAACACAAACTACCTGCTTTACAGCCTTCACTTACCCCCGTGGTTTTGGATTCAATAATGTAAATTTTACCATCCTTGCCCCTAAAAATTCCGTCAATACCTGTTGAGCCGTTATAAACGGTCATTTCACGACTCCAACCATCTTTTGTGGTTAGTTTGCTGGGGTCTATATTCGTATCACCAATTGGGGTTAAACCTTTATCTTTTAGTATTTGATTGGTTTTTGCTTCACCTAATAATCCTTTGGTTGCAGTTGGATAATTCTTCGCAATGGGCACATCCTTTAAATTACCGTTACCAAGTACACTAGGTTTAGCTAAGTCACAAGCCGCATTATGCACCCAAAGCTTGCTTTCCCCTGCAAAGTAACTCGGTGTATTCTCAACACTAAAGTTATAAACCCGTAATGGCTTATCGACTTTCTTATTATCCAGTATCAGAACATCACCATCAGCACTAGCAACCACATCATCAACTTTCAGGTACTGAACCTCTGTCCACCCAATACCTTGCTTCCACATCGGGTGTTCGGCGGTGACGTCAATCGTACCAAATTCGGTGCTTAGGTGGTAATAATCGGGTGCGATTCTGCCAAAGTTTTTTTGTATTGTTTGTGCCTTGTCCGCGTAGGTTTTTCTTTCACGGGATAAAACCAGACTGCCCTTGCGCAGGGTTTAAGCAAAATCAATCGCGTCTGCCCCCTTGATTTATTAAACTGCTTTCTCAATTTTTGAAGATTCTAAAAAATCATCAAAATTATTTGATACGAAGGAAATATTATCATATGTTTCTTCTCCATGCTCGTCACCATGAAACAAATTAGAATGCCAAAAGTAGACTTTACCTAGATATTCACCTTTTATTCCTAATAACAAACAGCTACTACCAGACCCACCTATTACAATCATTTCATTTGGAATATAAGGAAACTCACGGTCATTAGAACTCATAAAATGATAGTGTGTATTTAAGTCAAAATTTCCTTTAGGGTTAAATGCTGAAAAGTACTCAAGAGAATCCTCAATTAGCATATCTGTATTATTCAATTTTCCCGGCTTTGACATTCTAAAAATGTAATCGTCGGTTAAAGCACCTCCGCCCTTAGAAAGTAAAAACTCTCTATACTTAGCTGGAAGTCTTTCTCCTATCATTCTTTCAAAAAGCTGAATATCAGATTCAGAGGCATAAACTTTATTTATATAATTAATTCTATCCATAATTAAAAAAGTTATCCTTTAAAGATTTGGGTTATCACTAACACCCCCTACATGTGCCACCCCACCTTCAGCAACATTATGAATCTTTCTATCTATAAGAACCATTTGCTTTCCATCTTCATGATGATGCCAAGTGTATTTACTATAGTCTGGAGTCCAAGTAGGGTCTCCTATTTTTATTCTAAATGCTGCAACAGCTTTGCCAAAGTCTCCATTCGGACCTTTATTGTGATTACCAAGCTGTTCTATTGAAACTATTGCTTTCTTCCTACCAATGGTAGGAGAAAATTCTTCAAAACGTGGACGACCATTCACAAACTCAATCGGTTTACCACCTGTTGCCTGATACAGTGCGGTATCTTTCTTTGGTTGGAATTTAGAATTTCCTCTATCACCAATCCAGTTACCAATTTTTCCATCTACTGGTGTCGCTATTGTTTTTCCATCAGGTGTTTTATAAGGTGGTAATTCACACTTCGAATTATGCACCCAAAGCCCACCAGTCCCCGCAAAATAACTCGGTGTATTCTCAACGCTAAAGTTATAAACACGAACAGGCTTATTTACCTTCTGGTTATCCAGTATCAGTACATCGCCATCAACACTGGCAACGACATCATCGACTTTCAGGTACTGGGCTTCCGTCCACCCGATGCCCTGTTTCCACATCGGGTGTTCGGCGGTGACGTTTATCGTACCAAATTCGGTGCTTAGGTGGTAATAATCGGGTGCGATTCTGCCAAAGGTTTTTTGTATTGTTTGTGCCTTGTCCGCGTAGGTTTTTCTGTCACGGGATAAAACCAGACTGCCTTTGCGCAGGGTTTCGATATTGACCTTGCCTTCGGGTGTCCAGATCGGTGTGCCTGCCACAAAACTGGCACAACCAAAGTCTTTTTTGGTCTTATTTAAAGCAGTTGCAAGGTCACCAAATTTTGCCATTTTACTGGCGAGTTTGATCATAAAGGCGGGGCTTACATTTTCACCTATGATTCTGCCCTTATCAAACGCTCCGCAATGAACCAATGTTTTAAATTCTTCACCTAATGAATCGGCGATCATTTTTGCTGTGCCTGCGGGGTCTTCAACAAATTGCTTGCCTAGGGCTATAAGTCCTTTAGCTGTTTCAATAGGGTGGGCTAACAGATCGCCCAAATCCGCGACTTGTTTTTTCATCCCCTCCCAGAAGCCTTTTACAAATTCATATCCTGCTACTAAACCATCTTTGACTTCATCCCATAAGCTTCCCCAAAAGCCTTTGTCTTCATCTTTTTTGGTACTGCCGTCATCTTCTGTAGGAGTGGGCGTAGTACATT
>JALSLV010000081.1 GCA_026988115.1 Lysobacterales bacterium
CGAGTGCCAATGTGTTCAACCATGCCAAATTGGGTTTTAATCACTAACGGATTGGATTTTTTGGTATCGGCATCGTGGTAAATTTCACCTTTGAGCAAATTAATTTGATTTATTGAATCAAGGTGCAAAACCGTGTTGGCATTCAGTCTGATTTGGCTTTGGTCACTTAAGGAAAAATTGACAAAACTCGCATCAGTGGTTTTAATCCATTGCCCTGTTTGCAATGCAGTTTGTGTGCCTAGAGGCTGCCAATCCAATTGATTAGTGGAGACTGAAACCGTTCCTTGAGCAAACAACACTTCGCCAATATTTACTGGGTTTGATTGCAGAAAATTGCCTTTGACCAGCAACAAAACTGCCGTCAATGCCACAAAACTTGCCGCCATACGCATCATGGATAAACGTTTGCGTTGAGTTTTTTGTTTATGCACTGAAGCTTGCCAATGGGCTTTAACGTTGGCTTGTGCTTTTTTCATCATCAATTCATCAGGTGCTTCTCGTTTACCAAAAGTGCTGATTAACTCTTCTATGTTCTGATTGTTTAATTGTGTGTTCATAATTTATATCTTCCACGTTCCAGATTGGGTGGTTTGTATTTTTTGGTTTCTTTCTATTGATTCCATTACCGCTTTAAAAGCTTTTCGCGCCCGTGCCAATGAGGATTGTACGCTAATCATGCTGGTGTTGGTTTTTTCTGCAATTTGGGCAACCGATAAATGTTCTACGTATTTCATTTCCAACAAATCACCGTAATTATTGGGTAAATTATCCATCACTTCGGCGATGAGTTGCCCTAAGTTTTGCGATTCACTCACCTTTTCTGGCTGTTGGTTTTCGCTGATGGCAACAGTATCAAGTACATCTCTGACTTCTTGCGTATCAGCCATTGGCACAACCACTTTACCTCGGCGTTTTTCTTTAACAAAATGCGCATGAATTAATGAACGACTAATCTGACACATCCAGGTAAATAAGGCCGCTTCCCCTCGGAAACTGGACATGTTATCAATGGTCTTACACATGGTTTGTTGGGCAAAATCATCGGATAAATCCCGATTGCCATCCACTCGACTCATTATAAAACGAAACAAGCGAGGGTAATAATCGGTAAAAAACTGATTAAAAACCACCTCATTGCCATCAATTATGGCTTTGGCTAGTTCTAAATCTTTATGTGCTTTGGTTTTTATCATTGTTTATTAAATATAAATTGCTATTAATTGCTGCTTTACGACTTAGAGAACTGTGTCACAGAAATCAATCTTTTTATTTTAAATTCTTTTTTCGATTGATTTAGCGTTTTTCTTCCTCTTAAAAAACAACCGTAACATAAAAGGCAAAGAGAATGCAGTCCATGAGAATTAATGAATTATACAATAAACTATCAATCGACATCACGCCATCAAGCAAACTTAAAATTGAAATCGTTTCAAAGGACAACCCTCACAGGGCGGAAGTTGAAACATTTATTCAGCAGTCCTTTGCCACTCATTTTAATGCTAATTTACATGGATTCTTTCCCTTAATTCTAACCATTAGAAATATTAAAAACAATGAATTAATCGCAGCTGTTGGTATTCGATGTGCTAAAAAAGAACGTCTGTTTTCTGAGTGCTATTTAGATGAACCAATTGAACAAACCATTGTTAAACTCGAATCAACGCTTACATCAAGAGGAAAAATTGCCGAATTGGGTAACTTTGTTGTCAGAAATCGCAACGATATTAAGCGCGTTATTCCAATACTTGGACAGTTTATTAAAACACTGAATGTGGACTGGGTCATTTATACGCTAACTCGTCCCATAAAAACTTATTTTAACAAATTAGGAATTGAGTTAAATCACATCACTGATGCTGATATTGCTAAAGTCAATGGAGCAGCCAAAGACTGGGGACGTTATTATAACTTTAAGCCCGCCGTGTACTATTCTAATGTCAAAAACAATCTCAATGAGGAAACTTTGAGCACATGCAAATAGTCAATCCAAAATCTCGGGTCGCTTTACAATTAGACAACAGTGAATTGTGGTTGAAATTAGATAAATTATTAAGCAAAGACCAAGCGATTATTATTCCCATTCCGCATTTTTTCACCCAGCAACAAATACAATTTATGGTAGAAAAAGCAGGAGTAGACAGTGTTGTTTGTCATCCGCAAGCCGAAGATTTGTGGCTTTCCATAGGATTTAGCTTTAGTTCTCGCCTTTGTGATGGGGTTGTCTTGATGGAAAAATTCATGACAGACTACCCAAGGCTGCCTCAAAACACGCACAAAATCACTTTTACATCAGGCACAACAGGAGAGCCCAAGGGCGTTTGTTTGAGCTTGTCGCATTTACAAAAAGTTGGCAAATCTCTTGCTGATATTACGCAAAAATTTTGGGTCAAAAAACACCTGTGCGTTTTGCCTTTGAGTGTTTTATTGGAAAACATGGCAGCCCATTATGCTGCCCAACACCGTGACATTGAAGTCGTCACACCGAGTTTAGCCGAGCTTGGTTTAAGCGGTTCCAGTTCATTAGATATTAAAAAACTGATTGCAAGTTTAGTGAAATACCAACCCGACAGCCTTATTTTAATGCCACAAATGCTCAAAGCGATAGTTTATGTATGCGAACACCATCAGGTGAAATTACCGTTTTTAAAATTTATTGCCGTTGGTGGTGCGGTTTGTTCCAAAAGTTTATTGCACAAAGCCCAAAAACTAGGCTTAGCCGTTTACGAAGGCTATGGCATCAGCGAATGCGGTTCGGTTATTAGTTTAAACACCGATAGTCAATTCGCTGGCAGTGTTGGGCAGGTTTTGCCACATCAGCAGGTCGAAATTGCCGAAGATGATGAAATTATCGTCAAAGGCAATTTATTTTTAGGCTATTTGGGTCAAAAAGACAACCACGAAGAACACTTCCACACTGGTGATTTGGGACGGTTTGATGAAAACCATAACTTACGTATTATTGGACGCAAGAAAAATATCATCATTAACTCGTTTGGTCGCAATATTTCACCCGACTGGATTGAAGCCGAATTACTAGCATTAGATGAAATCAGGCAAGTCGTCATTTACGGTGAAGCACAACCTTTTCTAACAGCAATTTGTGTGAGTCCTTGTGATAAAAAAACTATTTTAACGGCTGTTGCAAAAGTCAACAAAACATTACCCGATTATGCACAAGTGAAAGAAATTATCCTCGCTAAAGAGGCATTCACGGTGGAAAATAACTTGTTAACGGCATCAGGCAAAAGCAAAGCAAAAATAATATTCAACCATTACAACAAACAATTAGAGAACGTCTATGCAAACACTTAATCAACACACATCATCCCAATTTGAAACGCTGTGTCAGGCGACACAAGCCGAACAACAAGACCTGGTTTCTATCCCGATAATTGGGCAAGCATTGCAAGGTAAAATATCGCTTGAGAATTATATCGAATTTTTAACTCAAGCCTACCATCACGTCAAACACACCGTGCCATTAATGATGCTCACGGGCAGTAAAATCGTCGAGCAAGACGAATGGCTGCGTTTGTTAATGGCAGAATATATCGAAGAAGAAATCGGTCACGAAAAGTGGATATTAAATGACATTGAAGCGTGTGGTGGTGATAAACAAAAAGTTGCCCAAGGAGAACCTGCATTTGCCACCGAAATGATGGTCGCTTATGCTTATGACTCGATTAATCGCATCAATCCTTTGTGCTTTTTGGGCATGGTGCACGTACTTGAAGGCACTAGCGTACAATTGGCAACTAATGCAGCGAATAAAATAAAAGAGTCCTTAAATTTACCGCAAAAAGCCTTTAGTTATCTAATATCGCATGGAGATTTAGATATTGATCACCAAAAGTTTTTTGAAGATTTAGTTAATCGCCTCAATGATGAACAAATAGCTATTGTGATTAAATCATGCAAACGTTTTTACCAACTTTATGGCAATATATTTAGAGGCATTGCCGCATGAGTTTAGATTGGCAACAACAAACCGTTATCATCACAGGGGCTTATGGTGGTTTAGGACAAGAGTTGTGTAAAAGTTTAGACCGACTCGGAACGCATTTAATTATTACAGGCAGAAACAAAGAAAAGCTTAAACAATTAGAGCAAAGCCTTAATAACTGTACAAGCCTAGTTGGTGATGTGGGTTCTGATGAGTTTATGAATGAACTATTGGTCATTGCAATGAATAAAAAAGCCAACGGCCATATCCTTATCAATAATGCAGGGGTTAGTACCGCTGCCTTTTTAGCACTGCAATCAAAGGATGAAATACAAGCCCAATTAAACATCAACTTACTTGCACCTATTTTGCTTTGTCAAACTTTATTGCCTTGGTTAAAGTCCTCAAAGAATGGCAAAATTATCAATATAGGTTCAACCTTTGGTGCTATTGGCTACCCAGGATTCAGCATTTACTGTGCCAGCAAATTTGGTTTACGGGGATTTTCACAAGCCCTCAATCGCGAATTATCAGATACCACAGTCGAAGTTCAATACCTTGCACCGCGAGCCATCACAACCAAAATAAATTCGGACAAAGTTAATAAACTCAACCAAGAACTTAATAATAACGTTGATACTCCAGAGCAATTAGTACCACAAATCATTAACGCCATAGAAAAAGGCAAAAAAGAGAAGTTTTTTGGCTTCCCAGAAAAGCTCTTTGCCAAAATCAACGGATTGTTTCCAAGTATAGTATCAGGCTCAATCTCAAAAGAATTAGTAACCATAAAAAAACATTTAAACAAAGAAGGTCAATCATGAAAATAATAGTTTTATTACTTAGTTTAGCCACGTTTATCACTCAAGCTCAGATGACTGATGAAATCAGAGCGATTCAAAAACAATGGGCAGTTGTTAATTATCAAATACCAGAAAAACAAAAAGAAGATGAATTTGAAAAGCTGGCTAAAACAGCCACCCAATACGTGGTCAATCACCCAAAAAACGCCCACGCCTTAACTTGGGAAGGCATCGTTTATTCCACCTATGCCGGAGTGGCTGGCACATTCAGTGCTGGCAAACTGGCAAAACATGCCAAAAAATCCTTTGAACAAGCGATAAAAATTGATGGCAACGTACTAAATGGGTCGGCCTACACGTCACTTGGTGTTTTGTATTTCAAGGTGCCAGGCTGGCCTTTGAGTTTTGGCAACAACAAAAAAGCCCTCAAAATCCTCAAAAAAGGACTGACTCTCAACCCCGATGGCATCGACTCCAATTATTTTTACGCCGATTTCTTACAAGACGAACAAGACGATTACCAACAAGCCAAAAAATACTTGCTAAAAGCCCAAAGTGCTGCCCCAAGACCCTCACGTCCATTGGCAGATACTGGCAGACAAGCCGAAATTACCCAATTACTTAAAAAAGTCAATGAAGAGTTAGCAGATTAAGACTGTTATGGTTTATTATTGAACTTTAGCTGACAATCATGTCAAATATTCATTAGTAAACCATAACGCACATGTACCTAAACACCTTCGGTTTTGATGAACCGCCATTTTCGATAACGCCAGACCCTAAGTTTGTGTTTTTAAGTCAAAAACACCAAGAGTCTTTGGCGCATCTTGTTTATGGAATTACGCGTGGTGGTGGTGCGGGGTTTGTGCAATTAACCGGCGAGGTCGGCACAGGCAAAACCACCATTAGTCGGTTGTTGTTGGAACAAATCCCTGAGAAAACCAATATTGCGTTGGTTCTTAACCCTGTTATTACGCCTTTGGAGTTGATTCAAAATATTTGCAAAGAATTAAAAGTCTCTATGCGCGGGATAAAAACCAAGCTTAATGCATTGGTGGATAAACTTAATGCTTATTTGTTAAAATCATGGGCGAATGGTGAAAACACGGTGGTCATTATTGATGAAGCACAGAATCTTCCGCGTGATACGCTAGAACAGTTGCGTTTACTGACCAATCTTGAAACCGACAAACAAAAACTTTTGCAAATAATCTTAATCGGACAACCCGAATTGCGCGCCACTATGCGTCGCGATGATTTGCGTCAATTGGCTCAACGCGTCACGGCTCGTTACCACTTGATGCCACTTGATGCGAGCGAAACCTATGATTATTTACAACACCGCATTTGCGTTGCTGGTGGTAAAAAAGAAATCATTAATCAATCGGTTGCCAACAAAATCTATAAATTAACTGGCGGTGTGCCACGGTTAATAAATATTTTAACCGACCGTGCTCTGTTGTCTGCTTATTCGGATAATTCATCAGTCCTTAATGTTAAACATATTGCCATAGCAGCGAAAGAAGTTTTGCCTGAAAGTCATAAAAAACAGTCAGGCAATCGAATTAAATTTGGCTTAATTGCTGTAACAATCTTAGTATTGGCTTTTTTGGCATACCAGTATTCAAAAATAATGGCTGAAGATATAAATGATTTCTATAAAGTGGATAAACCTATGCCTGTTGAAGTAGCTAGTGATATAAAGCTGGCTTCAAATGATAGTGCATGGAAAAAATATTTTGAACTTTGGGATGCCAAACCCGATAAAAACTGGCATAAAACCCTTTGCCCTCCCAGTGATGAAACAGGCATGGCATGTGTCAGAAGACAAGGAAATTTAACCATTATACGCAAGCTTAATCACCCTGTCATTTTGCAATTAGAGAATAATTCTTTGGCACTGTTATTATCGGTTAACGAAAACAAGCTTGGACTTTTTAGTCAAAATGGCAGCATTTCATGGCTGCAAAAATCGTGGTTAGATAAACAATGGTTTGGAAATTATTTTATTATTTGGCCAATGCCAGCGCAATTATTAGTTGAACCAAGTGCAAAAGACTTGTCTAATTGGGCATTAGAAATGGCAAACACCATTTCTAATGCTAAAATAACCGCGACTCAATTAAGCCAGTGGATTAAAGACTTTCAATCAAGCAATGGATTGCTTGCTGATGGAATTATTGGCAAAGAAACGCAAATGGCTTTAAGCTTACGTGCTTATAATGGACCAACACTTAACAATTAATTAGAAAAATATGTCAACTATACTCGATTCTTTAAAAAAATCTTCCGATCAACGCAATAACAATGGTGGGGATTCTTTGGATAATTTTAACTTTTCCAATCAAACCAAGTCCTCCTCATTTTCTAAAATTATTGTTATTTTAATTATTGCATTGGCTTTGGCTGGCGCATTTTGGGTTTACCAAAACTATTTTGCTGGGAACATGCAGGAGTCAGAGCCTCAAGAAGTGATTGCAGAACAAGCAAACAAAAAACCCCTTAAAAAACCCACAAGTGAAAACACAAAAACTCAGGCAGGGAAAAATAATTCAAAAATAGAAAATCTACAGCTCTCGCAAAATGCAAGGAAAAAAGATAAACCAAACAGCAACACCATTAAAGCTCGAATAAAAAAACTTAAAGAACAAAAAGAACAGCAAGCAATGGCAAGTCGTGAGGCAAAATTGTCTGATTTAAACCGAAATAATTCTTCTTTTGTTGAATCCAATAAAAAAGAAGATATTTACGCTAAAATCAAAGCACAACGTTCATTAGTCAATTCCAATGAAAATAAAAAGAATGAAAATAATGAAAAAGCCGTAAAACCAATTCGCTTAGCGCAACAAGAAGCCAATCCTAAGCTGAATAAAGCCGATAACACGGCTACAAAAAAAGCCATACCAAGCCAACAACACCGTTTGCTTTATCAGTTGCCCTTTTCTATACGAAAAGAGATTCCAGAACTTAAACTCAATATTCATGTTTACGATGAAGTGGCAGAAAATCGTATTGCTATTATTAACGGCACTCGTTTTGCCGTTGGTGACATGGTTACTGACCAGATATTGCTCAAAGACATCGTGGTTAATGGCATAGTATTGGATTACAACGGCAATGAGTTTTTTATTCCAAATTAGCAATACACCCAAGAATAAAGAATAAAGAATAAAGTTCTATTTTAGGGCTAAAACTTAGTGTGAATGTTTTTCGATAAAATCCACTATATGCGGCAATACTTCTGCTTTATTTTTAAAGGGTTTCGCTAAATTTATAATAATCTTAGCGTGGCTCATTTTGTCAAAAACAACCAGTTCGTAATCCACCTGATATTGTTCTAATTTAGCGGCTAAATTAATCGCATTATGAACAAAAACTTTTTTGTCATTTCTGCCTTGTAAAAGCAAATGAGGAGGCTCGTTGCCGTTAACAAAGTGTATGGGTTGTGAGGCATAGTAATTGTTTTTTTTATCAAATAAGTCAAATAAATAAGCGTCGTTAACATTAAAAGGGTAAAAATCATACGGCCCTGCTAAACCTATAAAGCCATTGATTTGATTTAATTTATCTCCCAATATAGTTTCATCATCAACCAACATCGCAGCCAGATGTGCTCCAGCTGAATGCCCCATAACAAAAACATTGTCTGATTTTATCCCATATTTTTCTTTATTTCTCAAGGTCCATAAAGTGGCTGCTTTGGCATCGTCCAAAATGGCATCAATCTTAACATTGGGGTATTTTCGGTAATCAGGAATAACCACCGCATAACCTTGTTTGGTTAATGTTTCGGCAACAAAAACATAATCGTCTTTGTTGTAACTGCTGCATTGCCCCCAACACCCTCCATAAAAATAAATCACAGTGGCAGATACTTCTTTTTCTTTTGGAATATAGAGGTTTAGTTTTTGTTTTCCATAACTGATGTTTTTATAAGTTTGAAACTGACCTGATTTGGCAAAGTTATTAATGACGTGCAATCCTGTTTTGGCACAAGAACTGAGCAAGCAAATAATTAAAAGAAGTGTAATTTTTTTCATTTATTTATTGTCAATTATTGTTCGGTCAATTGCAAGTCATTGACGGCAAGTCTATTGACTTAATGGATTTATAATTTTAAGATAGTGTGGTATCTAAAAATAGCAAAAAAGCCTTATGTCCGACAACAAAAACCTTTCCGAAATCCAAATCAACGACCAAAAAATTATTGCTAACACCGAGTTGAATTTAGTTGAAGCTCTTATTCCTGTTGTCGCTCTGATGTCTATGTTGGCTTATAATATCTTTTTTTCAGGAGGGGAATTACTTGGTGCCTACTCCAATCAATACATATTGTTAATTGCCGCAGCCATTGCTTTGGTTGTTGGATTGCTCAATAAAGTCACCATAAAGACCATGAGCAATGAAACTTTCGAGAACTTAAAGAAAGTACTACTTCCTATTTTTATTTTGATTTTTGTTGGTGCCTTATCAGGTACCTGGTTAGTTAGTGGCATTATTCCTGCCATGGTTTATTATGGTTTGAAGTTCTTAAGCCCCGATGTGTTTTTGCCTGCTTCAATACTTATTGCCATTGTCGTTTCCTTAGCCACAGGCAGTTCATGGACAACCTCAGCCACTGTCGGAATTGCATTAATCGGTATTGGAACAGCTTTGGGCATCCCTACAGGAATGGTCGCTGGAGCAGTGATATCGGGAGCTTATTTTGGCGATAAAATGTCGCCATTAAGTGACACGACAAATCTTGCTCCTGCGATGGCAGGAACGGATTTGTTCACTCACATACGCTACATGGCAATCACAACAACTCCAACGATTATAATTACTTTTATTGTTTTTATTATTTTAAATATGAATGTCGAAATTTCTGGCAGTACAGATGTTGAGTACCTATTAACCTCAATTAGCAAAACTTTTAATATAACGCCGTGGTTGTTTATCGTTCCTCTATCGGTTATTGCACTGATTCTTATTAAAACCAAACCTTTAATCGCTTTAGGCACGGGTGTGGGCTTAGCCATTGTTTTTGCATTGATTTTTCAACCTCATGTCATCAACAACCTTGCTGATTCAAAATCAAAAGCCTTGCTCAATGCAGTTATCACCAGTACCGACATAAAGGTAGACAATGAAGCAATGCTCTCCGTTTTTAACGGTAAAGAATTGGGTGTTTTAAAAACCAATGAAAACTTTAAAAATTTATTTACCGATGATGAACTAAAAAACCTCTTTTCTGAGCAGGACTACAATCAAGCTTTTTCTTCATTGCCATTAAACAGTGAAGAGAAGCAAGAAAAAATAGCTAATCTTAAAAAATTAGTCACTTTAGAAAAGCTCAAAAAACTATTTTCAGCCAGTGGTATTGAAGGCATGTTGTGGACTATCTTATTAATTATTTCTGCCATGATTTTTGGTGGTATTATGGATGGTATTGGTGCATTGGCACGTATTACTTGTGCTTTATTGAAAGTAGCAAAATCTATTTTTGGTTTGTTTTCAAGCACTGTTTTAAGCTGTATTGGCTTAAATATTATTGCATCAGATCAATACCTTGCCATTGTTATTCCTGGTAAAATGTATGAAAAAGCATTTGCTGACCGCAATTTAGCCCCTGAAAACTTAAGTCGAACACTTGAAGATTCTGGTACTGTCACCTCCGTTTTAGTGCCTTGGAATACCTGTGGAGCTTACCAAAGCAGTGTGCTTGGTGTGCATGTTGGCGAATATTTTGCTTTTGCCATTTTTAATTGGTTAAGTCCAATTATGACACTTATATTTGCTGGCTTTAATATCAAAATTAGGCAACTTGTCAAAAACTCAACGACTATGGACTGAAAGTCCATAGGTTGATTAAAAGGACTAAAAGTCCTTTGTCATCCTCGCGAATGTGGGGATCCAGTATTTAGAACTCGATATTTGATTATAATTATTATCTTTTTCATTAACGAGTAGCTGGATTCCCTTTTTCAAGGGAATGACAGAGTTATTTTGTATGTCCATCAACAACATTGTAAAACTACACATTTTTCATTTTTAAAAATGTGTAGCAGCTAAAGCCTTGCACTAAAGTGCATAGTTTTAACTAGCGTGTTGAGAAAATAAATGCCAATAAATCAATTTGTCCGCTAATTGTAAGCAACTTGTCATTAAAATAAGGTAAAATCATTTGGATAATAAAAACCTTACTTCTCCGATATGAAACAATTAATTAAAGTCTTGCCTTTTTTATTCCTCAGTCTTAATGGCTATGCCCAACAAATGTGGATAAATGAAATCCATTACGACAACTTTGGTGGCGATGTCGATGAATTTATTGAAGTGGTGGTGGAAGATTCCTTTGCAGGCAATTTAGCTGATATTGAAGTTGTTTTTTACAATGGTTCTAATGGCAATGTTATTTCTCAGAGCAACCCACGTACTTTAGATGATTTTGTTGTGGGCGCATCCTCTGCTGGTTTTACCATTTATTCTCGGATTTTATCCAGCATCCAAAATGGTAATCCCGACGGCATGGCGTTGGTCAATAATGGTGTGGTTGTCGAATTTCTCAGTTACGAAGGCGTTATCACTGCCAATAATGGGCCAGCAACTGGTATGACTAGTACCGATATTGGCGTTGCAGAACCTGGAGCGGTTGGTGAATCTTTACAATTATCAGGCACGGGCAATATTGCCAGTTATTTCACTTGGCAAGCCCCTGCAGCCCATACCCGTGGTTTACTCAATAACAATCAAACCTTTGCAGATATTCCTGCTCATGTGCTATCTACTTTTCCACAAGATGCATCGAATGCGGTGGAATCAACCACTGCTGTTATAATTGATTTTTCAGAGGCCATTAACACGGTAAGTGCTGCATTTACTGTGACTTGTGGTGGTGTTTTGCAGAGTCTAAATTATTCAATTAGTGCCGATTTATTGCAGGTGACATTAACTCCAAATTCCAACTGGCCAGCATCTTCTACATGCGTTATTAACTTAGATGCGACGCAAATAATCGACACCGAAGGCAATAATAACCAACTCGATGGCAATATCGATGGTGTTGGTGGCGATGATTTTTCCTTTAGTTTTGCCGTAGCAAGCGACCCTTTGCCGCGCTTTTTATCATCAACACCTGCTGACCAAGACTTTTTAGTGCCTGTAGGTGCCAGCATCATCGTAACATTTACGGAAAACGTTGATTTAACAAGCTCTGCTATTAGCCTTGATTGCCCTGCTAATGTGGTCTTTAGTGGCTTGCCAATAACCAACAATGCAATGGTGACAATCACACCAACTAGTCCTTTTGCTCAGGGAGATATTTGCACCGTCACATTAATTGGCAATCAAATTACCGATTTAGATGGCGACCAGGACTTTTTAGATGGCGATGAAGATGGGATTGCTGGGGGAGATTATCAATTTACCTTTTCTGTCATTGAGCCCATAATGCCCATTTACGATATTCAGGGCAGTGGAAGCGCATCACCCATAGCTGATAAATTTATTCGCACCCAAGGCAATATCGTGACGGCTTTGACTTCATCAGGGTTTTTTATGCAGACGCCCAATAGCGATGCCGATGCCAGCGTGGATACATCAAATGGCTTGTTTGTTTTTTCCAATGCCGTTGTAGCCGAAGGAGATAGCGTGGATGTGCGCGGAAAAATTGTTGAATTTTTTAACTTTACTGAAATGTCATTTGTTTCATCCGTAGTTGTGACCTCCAATGGCAATCCATTGCCAACTCCTATTGAATTTGATGTCAATACACCCTCTGGTGACCCAAACAATCCTTCTTGCGATATTGAATTTGAATGTTATGAAGGCATGTTAGTGCATGTCGCCAATGGCACGGTTAACTCAGGTTCCCAAGCTTTTGGCTCCGATATAAATGCCGAGGTGAATGTTTCTGCCACCAGCTTCCGCACCATGAGAGAATCCGGAATTGAATTCAGCAAAACGGGTGACTCTACACTTCCTCCCTTTCCAACTGCGACTTACAACCCTGATATTTTTGATGAAAACCCTGAATTATTTGAGCTGGATGTGGATGCGTTGAGCGGCATGCCTTCTCTGGAAATAAATGGAGGTGCAACGTTTTCTGCCACTGGAGTTTTGGCTTATCAGTTTAATGATTTTGAATTGTGGCCTAAACAATTAACCTTAACCCCAAAACCGATTGAAACAATTCGCACACCAACAACTAGCGAGATAACCGTTGCCACCCAAAACATGTACCGATTTTTTGATGGCACAGATGACCCACTAATTAATGATTTTGATGAAGACAACACCACCGTTGCTGAGTTTAATGCTCGCACAGCACAAGCCTCACTGTATTTTAGAACCAAAATGCATTCTCCTGATATTATCTTTTTACAAGAAATTGAAAACATTGAATCGGTTCAAGCCATTGCTGATAAAATGAACAGTGATGATCCATCTCATACTTATTCTGCTTTTTTAGAAGTTGGCAATGATATTGGTGGCATTGATATTGGCATCTTAACCAAAGAAACCCTCAGCAACATCACCATCACGCAGCTAGGTGCTGATGAAACACTGGCTTATAACCCGCCACCACCGCCTGAATTACCACGTAAATTGCACGACCGTCCACCTTTATTAATTAGCGCAATCATTACCAAAGCAGGATTTTCACAAGAGGTTAATATCCTTGGTGTTCACATGCGCTCACGCAGTGGTATCACGGGTTCTCAGCGCACTCGCATTCGCCATAAACACTTAGAACAATCACTTTCGGTTGCTACTATGGTACAAAATATACAAACAGCCTCTGCTAATATCCCGTTAATCGTTACTGGTGACTTTAATGATTTTGAATTTTCTGATGGTTATGCCGATGTTGTGGGAGAAATAAAAGGCGTGGTTGACCCCGTCAAAAATTTACTTTCAAGCAATGGTGTTAGTGTGGTCACGCCATCCTTAGTTAATGCTATTGATACACTGGCTATTGATGACAAATATTCTTTTGTTTTTAGAGGTACCATTCAAGCACTCGATCACATGTTAATAAATGACGCTGCTTTAGTTATCATGTCTGATGTGAAGTATGTGCGCGGCAATGTGGATTCACCACTTAAATACCGTGGAGATTATTCTCAAGTTTTAGCAATGAGTGATCACGATGGCTTGGTTCTTTATCTGAACCTACTCGATGAAGTTTTTGCAAATGGTTTTGAATAATTTGTGTGCTGAAATTTAAATCAAAAAAGCGTAATCACTTTCCAAAACAGTCCTTATTGATTTGGGTAGTGACTCTTGTTGCAATTGTTTTGTCACTGTATTATCAACAATGGATTGATATTAATAATCAGTTTGCGATTATTCCAGCTAATATGCATGAGGCTATTTCACTATCATGGACAAATAGTTTTAAATTAATTAGCGCCTTGTTTATTCATGGAAATTGGCAACATTGGGCAGGAAACATGCTGCTTTTTCTCATCATTGCCTTACCTTTAGAGCGAAAACTAGGCAGCTTTTGGTTTGTTATTATTTACCTTGTCTCAGGTATTTCTGCCAACCTCTTGAGTATTGTACAACTCTCGGATTCAACCCATTACTTATTAGGTGCCAGTGGAGCTGTCTCTGGTTTGCTAGGGGCTTGGTTAATGCTCTTTCCACGGCAAAAAATGAGCGTCATTATTCCAATTGGGTTATACATACAAAAAATCAGCATCCCCATTGTCTTTGTTGCAATCATTTGGTTGAGTATTCAGTTAGTTTTACAAATGACCAGTATTGGTTCTATGCCCATAGTTTGGGGTTCTCATGTCATTGGCTTTGTGGTGGGTTTTTTTATTGCTTGGTTGTATCGTGTTTCAAATACTTGAGAGCAGGGCCTATTAAGAGTACAATTAAGGCATGAGCGATAATATTCTTTACAAAGTCATTTTTTTTAATCAGTCAAAAGTCTATGAGCTTTACGCCAAAGATGTTTATTCAAGTGATATTTATGGATTTATCTACGTTTCTGAGCTGGTTTTTGACCAAAATTCAAGCATTGTAATAGATCCAGCTGAAGATAAGATTCGAGATGAATTTGCAAACGTGAATGTGCTGCATTTACCCATGCAAAGTATCATTCGAATAGAAGAAGTCAAAAAGAAAATGTCATGCAAAATTCGCGACATCAAAAAAGGTGAAAACATCGCTTCGTTTCCTTCACTACCCAAGCAATCTAAATGAACCAACAACACATATTAATTGTCGATGACGAACCAGATATAAGAAATCTTATTTCTGACATTTTGGCAGACGAAGGTTATTCTGTCGCCACCGCTGCCAATGGTGAAGAAGCAAATAAACAACTAACCATTAAACAGCCAAACCTTGTGTTGCTTGATATTTGGATGCCTGATATTGATGGCATTAGTTTAATGAAGGGTTGGATTGAAAACAACTTGATTACAGCCCCAATAGTCATGATGTCAGGGCATGGAACGGTTGAAACAGCAGTTGAAGCGACCCGAATTGGGGCTAAAGATTTTATAGAAAAGCCTCTATCATTAGCTAAACTATTGCAAACTGTCGCTGAGGTATTAGCGCAATCCAAACAACAAGACTCAGCCGAATCTGAAAGTGAAATCGCGATTAATTCACTGGAACCCATAGGCAATTCTGATGCCATAAATCAAATAAGAAAAGCACTCGAACGTATTGCAAAGACAAAAAACCATATCGTTATAGAAGGCGAAAATGGCACTGGAAAATACACAACAGCCCAGCTCATCCACAACAAACGGCACGGCAGCAACCAACCTTGCATAACACTTGACATAAAAACAGTTGGGGACGATTTTGAGGATAAAGTAACTGGAATCAATGGTTGTTTTAACCGCGCCCAATCTGGCAGCTTAATTATTAACAACATTGATTCACTTTCTACTGTGCAACAAGATAAACTTTATTCCTATTTAAAACACGCTCACTATACCATAGCTCAACAAAATACCGCACAGGCTATTAATTTTCAAATAATAGCAATCAGTGAATTTCCTTTAGCCACGCAAATTCAAACAGGAGATTTTTCAGCAGAGTTATTTCAATTATTAGCAGAAGATAAGCTGCATTTGCCCTGCCTTGCTCAAAGGCAAGAAGACGTCCCCGAATTAATTACGTATTTCGTTAACACATTACCTGATACCGAGCAAACTCCTTACCGCAAAATATCGTTTGCCGCTCAAAACACCTTACGAAACCACCAATGGAACAACAACATTCGTGAACTCAAAAACACGGTCAGGCAATTATTACTCAATGATGCAGAGGGTGAAATTTCATTAGACGAAGTCACCGCTATGCTGTCACAAGAAACCACAGATGAACCCAGCGTCTTTCATAATTGGTATAGTTTACCCCTTCGTGAGGCGCGAGATGCCTTTGAAAAGGATTACCTTATCCATCAACTTAAAGCAGTGGATGGACGCGTAGGAGAACTTGCAAAGATAGCAGGAATGGAACGCACGCATTTATACCGTAAAATGCGCGCACTCGACATTAACCCAAAAGAAATTATTAAGTCATGAAAATTCTCGTTTTAGGAGCTGGACAAGTTGGCTCATCAATTGCAGAACACCTTTCCAAAGAAAACAATGACATTACTGTTGTTGACACCGACCTAGAAAAACTCATAGACATGCAAAACCGCCTTGATTTGCGCGGTGTTCATGGCAATGCTTCACACCCAAGTGTGTTAATGCGCGCAGGGGCTGAAGATGCCGATATGGTAGTGGCACTAACCAACAGTGACGAAATTAATATGGTGGCTTGTCAAGTGTGCCACAGTATCTTCCATACACCCATAAAAATTGCACGTGTGAGGCAGTCCGAATACCTTGATTATCCAGAATTATTCAATGATGCACACTTACCCATTGATGTTTTCATCAGTCCAGAGCGGTTAGTCACCGAACACATTCGTCGATTGATTGATTACCCTGGAGCGCTGCAAGTGATGGATTTTGCCCAAGGCATTGCACAACTCGTTGCCATTGTTGCCGATGACGAAGGTCCATTAATCGGCCATCAACTGCGGGAAATTCATAATTACATGCCCGAAGGCGTCGACGCCCGTGTCGCTGCCATATTCAGAGACAATAAACCCATATCGCCTGATGGTGATACCGTGATTAAAATTAATGACATGGTGTTCTTTTTTGCAGCCAAAAAAGACATCAAAGCCGTCATGAAAACTTTACGGCATACCGACAAACCTGTCAAAAAAGTTATTCTAGCTGGTGGCGGAAATATAGGCTTTGCACTGGCAAAAATGCTTGAAGAAGACCATTCCATAAAAGTCATAGAAGGCAATAAAAAACGCTCTCGTTTTATCGCAGAAGAACTCACAAAAGCCCTAGTCATCAAAGGTGATTGCACATCAGAAGAAATATTGTTTGAAGAAAATGTTGATCAATGCGATATATTCTGCGCCGTAACTAATGACGACCAGACCAACTTATTATCTGCATTAATGGCAAAGAAAATGGGTGCCGCAAAAGTCTTAACCTTAATAAGCAAGCACAACTATGCTCAATTACTCGAACGCGATCAAATTGACATAGCTATTTCGCCCCAGCACATTACCATTGGTGGATTATTGGTGCATGTCCGTAAGGGCAATATGGCACGTATTCACTCACTTCGCAATGGCGCAGCTGAGGCAATAGAGGTAGTCGTCCATGGCGATGCCAGCACCTCCAAAGTTATCGGTAAACATCTCAAAGACATCAATTTACCGCCCGGTACAACCATCGGTGGAATCATACGAGGCACTCAAGTCATTATTGCTCACCGCGATGTATTGGTTGAGCACGAAGACCACATCATTTTATTTGTAACGGATAAACGCAATATTAATGATGTGGAACGTTTGTTCCATGTAAGCCCGACCTTTATGTAAGGGACTTATTTATTAACCTTCTTTGTCTTGATGCTTCAAATAAAGCAATGCCAGTTGCCACCGATACATTAAGGCTTTGTACGGTTCCAAACATAGGAATATGAACAAGAAAATCACAATGCTTTCGTACCAATGGACGAATGCCTTTGCCTTCATTACCCAAGACAATGCCAAGCGAACCTTTTAAGTCTGCTTGGTAAATACTGCTCGAACCTTCCGCCAAATCCGTGCCAGCAATCCACAAACCATTGTCTTTCAATATTTCCAAGGCATTAACAATATTGGTCACTTGGTAAATTTTCAAACTGTCCGCTGCTCCTGCTGCGGTCTTTTTAGCCACTGGCGTTAAGCCTGTGGATTTGTGTTTTGGGAAAATTACCGCATCAACACCAGCGGCATCAGCACTGCGTAAACAAGCACCAAAATTACGCGGGTCTTCGATATTATCCAGTATTAAAATAAGTGGGTTATCGAGCTTGTCAATATCATTTTTTAAGTCCGATTCATCAGGTAATTTAGGCACACGAATCAAAGCAATAATCCCTTGATGCCTTTCCCTGCAATGTTTGTTCAAATACTGCAACGGCTCAAAACTGAGTTTCAATCCCAGTTTTTGCGCTAATTCAATACTGTTTTCTAAACGCGAGTTGCGGCTATTTTTAGCCACAACAATTTGTACAATATTCTCAGGATGTCGCTCGATAGCAGAGTCTAAGGCATGGATACCATAAATCCATTCGGTTTGTGTTTTATTCATGGCTGAATTATACACCAATTATTTACAAATAATCCAAAGGACTAAATCGATTGTGTTGATTTAACTCCTTGACCACATGGGTATAAATCATAGTAGTTTCTAAGCGTTTGTGCCCCAACATTTCTTGGATAGTGCGAATATCAACAGCAGATTGTAATAAATGAGTAGCATAAGAATGCCTAAATGTATGAGCGGTAACTTTTTTATCTATATCTGATAGCAGCACTGCTTTTTTAAGATTGCGGCTAAAAGTGTTTTCTAACACATGGTGACGGCGATTAGTGCTAGATTTAGGGTCTTTAGAAACTTTATTCATCGGAAACAAATATTGCCATTTAGTTTCCTTAAGGATCCTCTGAACAATAGAAAAATCTCAGGCTTTCAGCGATTTTCAACATCAAAGAAGATTGTTGTAGGGTTAGTCATTCTATCTCAAAACAATCTGATACAGAAATGGGAATTTCTTGTAGTCCCAGCTTGTTGATTTTGTTATGAATGGTCTAAGCCTATCCGCTCTTGGACTGCGTTATCAGCATTTATCAAACGACTGTAATCAAAATCAATATCTTTAATGCGTAAATTCAACGCCTCAGATAGACGCAACCCACAACCGTAAATGGTTTCAAGAATCAAACGGTATAGAGAACTGTCCATGCAATCAATAATCAATTTTACTTCGTTTTTGCTCAATACAGTGGGCAGATGAAAACGTTGCTTGACTCTTAATGCCTGTATGTTTTGATTTTCTAAAGAAATTTCCAAAACCTGATTATACAAAAACATCAACGTATTAAAAGCTTGATTTTGGGTCGAAGCTGCTACATTTCTGGTCTGCGCCAAATCCGATAAAAAAGCTTCAATTTCAGTTTTCCCCATATTTTCCGGGTGTTTTTTATCATGAAATAAAATAAATCGTTTAATCCACATCACATAAGACTCAACAGTCTTTGGGCTGTAGTGTTTAAACTGAAATTTTAATTTGACTTGATCTAATAGTTTTATATTGGTGTAATTTGATGATATTTACCGATAATATCACAATATAGAAGTTGTATCGGTTTATACCGTATATACCAACTAATTATTATTGTGAAAAACATAAATTCTGCCTATTTCAGAGAATTTATTGAGTAATCGGTGTTTTAGTGTTTTAATATCATGCATGATAAAACCATTAATAATATGTTAGAAATAAAAAAAGGAATTAGTAATTATGCCAACAGAAAAGGAATATAATAAATTAATACAACAAATTTGCTCAAGTCATGATGCAGTTGCAGGTCAAATGTTTGGAAAGAAATGTATAAAAATTAATGGAAAAGCTGGAATTGCTTTATTTAAAGATTGTATAGTCTTTAAACTACCAGAACCTGAACACAAAAAAGCAATCTCTTTATCCGGTAGTGTGCTATGGGATCCGTCAGGGAAAGGTCGAGCTATGAAAGAATGGGTTCAAATTAAAATAGAACATAAAACTAAATTTAAAAAGTTCGCTCAAGTTGCTGCAGATTATGTTGGTTAAATATAAATTAATTTCTAACAATACGTTCCAGGTTGACCCAAAACCCAATGCGAAATTTGTAGTGCTCGCTACACTCACTTTACCACAAATTTCGCATTGGGTTTTGGGCAACTGAACTTAGCGCTTCTAAAATAAAAGTCCTTTCTTTGCGTCTGTAAGTTTATGAAATCACTAAAAATTATTTTGGTGCGAGGTTTTAACCCTGCCTTACTCTATAAAATATGCGGGCTAACATTCTTGATTTATTTGTTAATATTAACCGTTAATACCACAGTTTTGATTGATTTTATACAGCCTCTAAATTACAATTATCCCAATATGGGAGGTAATTAAATGTGAGAGTGATAGCTAAAAGCACCATAAGAACGTTCTGGGAGCAACCAGCGCATGGTGATTCTAAAGGCTCACTCGAAAGTTGGTATGAAGAAACCATAAAAGCAAAATGGTTATCACCACAAGATGTAAAAAATCAATATGGTAACGCAAGTATATGCGCAAACAATCGTGTGGTTTTTAATATCGGAGGCAATAAGTACCGATTAGTAGTCGAAATTCAATATCAAGCTGGTATTGTTTGGGTAAAATTTATAGGTACCCATGCTCAATATGATAAAATTATAGTCGAGAGTGTAAATGAATATTAAACCAATCCGAAATGCTAAAGACTTGAAAATTGCTTTCCGTCAATTAGAGAAGGTCTTTCAATCCAAAAAAGGGACTGCAGAATTCGATGAAATGGAGATTTTAGTCACTTTGATAGAAGCTTATGAGAACAGATATTATTCGATTAGTCCTCCTAATCCTATAGAAGCAATTAAATTTAGAATGGAACAACAAGGATTGACCGCTAGAGATTTAGAAGCTTATATTGGGAGTAGTGGAAGGGTGTCAGAAATACTCAACAAAAAACGTCCTTTGAGCATACGTATGGTAAAACGATTACATGACGGTCTAAATATTCCATACGAAAGTTTATTGGCAGATATTGCTTAAATACGGTATTTTTATTGGTTATTCTATCATTTTGGTGGGCTTGCCCACCGAATATAATACTTAACTACAACTTCTCAATAAACTCAAAATCAATCTTTCTGTCATCAATAGAAACAGCTGCCACTTTAATCTTAACTTTATCGGCTAATTGAAATTTATGCCCCGAACGTTCACCAACCAACTTATGTTGAATAGGTTCGTGGCGATAATAATCATTGGGCAATGAAGTCATGTGGATTAATCCATCGACCATAATATTATCCAGTGTCACAAACAAGCCAAAATGAGTAACACCTGAGATGATTCCTGTCATTTCCTCGCCAATAAACTGTTCCATATACATGCATTTCAAACGCGCATCGACATCGCGCGAGGCGGTTTCGGCTCGGCGTTCATTGAGTGAACACTGCACACACATTTCAGCTGCTTTTTGTTGTGAATAAATGTATTTTTTAGGTTTATTTTCTTTGATAATATAATCAATAGCGCGGTGAATCATTAAATCAGGATAACGCCTAATCGGTGAGGTAAAGTGTGCATAATGTTTTAATGCCAAACCAAAATGCCCGCCATTTTCAGCTTCATAAGCGGCTAAGGCTTGCGAGCGTAATAACACGCTTTCGATTAAGGCAACATCATCTCGACCTTGAATCATTTCAATAATTCGTTCAAAATCTTTGGGTTCTACTGGGTCATGAAAATTGGGCTTGATGCCAAGTGAATGCAAAAAGGCTTTTAAATCAGTTAATTTTCTCTCAGGTGGTTTGTCATGCACCCGATAAGCCGCTGGAACTTTATGCTTTTCAACAAACTGAGCCGCACTAATATTGGCTGCAATCATAAAGGCTTCAATTAATTTATGGGCATCATTGCGTGTATAGGGATGAATGCCTGACACCTGTCCTTCAGCATCAATTTCTATTTGCACATCAGTTGAGTTAAATGTAATGGCTCCGCGTTTGCTTTTTTCTTCATTCATGGCTTTGTATAAGTCATTCATGGTATCAAGAGCTGGTGCCACTTTTTCGTGCCAACCACTTTGTTTTTCTTGTTTATCAATGTAATTCCAACATTGCTTGTAAGTAATTCGTGCATGAGAGTGCATTACCGCACGGTAAAAACGGTGTTTTTTAATGGCTCCATTTTTGCCAATAAGCATATCACAGACCATGCACATTCTGTCCACTTGTGGATTGAGTGAACAAATTCCATTGGACAATTCTAAAGGCAACATTGGAATCACCTTACCTGGAAAATAGACAGATGTTCCTCGTTTAAAAGCTTCTTTATCAATTTCAGAATTTGGCGGAACATATTTGGACACATCTGCAATGGCAACAATTAATCGCCAACCACGCTCAGTAGTCTCTGCATAAACCGCATCATCAAAATCACGGGCATCCTCACCATCAATAGTCACTAATGGCAAATGGCGAATATCCACCACATCAGGAGTAATATCTTCATCCCTCACCTTTGAAGGAATATAGGATACAACGCGCTCAAAATCCTCAGGCCATTCATTTGGCAAATTTGCCGATGCCATGGTCAGTTCCATAGCCAGACGAGAATTAAGTTTTTGTCCTAAAATAGCAATGACTTCACCCAATGCAGGGCGATGACGATTAGGGTACTCATTAATTAATACCGTAACAAAATCCCCATCATTGGCATTCGCCTCAGATCCTGATGGAATAATAATATCGTCAATGGCATTGTTATCGGGTTCAACTATACCTTGACCCTGTTTGTTGTAAAACTTTCCCACCAAAGCTTTATGTGCGCGCTCTAGCACTTCCACAATAAAAGCTTCTTCTTTATTTTTTCGACGCCCTGGTTGAATACTGGCTAACACCGTATCTCCATCCATCACTTTGCGCATCTCACGTGGCAAAATAAAGCCATCTTTTTCCAATTCAGGCGAGACCAGAAAGCCAAACCCATCAGGATGGGCTTGAACCACGCCTTTGATTAAATCGGTTTTATCACGAACGCCGTATTCTCTTTTGCGGTTGATAAACAATGAGCCATCATTGATCATGGCATTTAATCGCCTGCGCAAAGCTTCTAGTTGGTCATCATTTTTAATGCCAATAAGTTTAGCAATTGTATCCAAATGATGTAATTTTTTCTCTTTGGTTAAAAAGTCAAGCAAAGCCCTGCGACTTGGAATAGGATTATCGTATTTTTTGAGTTGTTCAGCAAAGTCAGAATCGGGTATATTGAAAGGGTTTTTCATGTTTTTTGTTAATTTTTCCATAGCCGTGCATTGTATCACAGCTCATATCATTCCATTCTTTAAAAAAGATGAAATATTATGACTTTTTACACATGCGACAAGCTCTAAAAAGTTTACAATGACTAAATGGATAATTTAAACTTACACAAACAAGAACGCAGCTACCTCACAATAAACCGCATGGTTGCTCTTATAATTTTTGCAATTGTTCTCATCGCAGCCACTGTTATTACATATCTCAGCCCTGCACCTTACTGGCTTATGCTTCTTATTGATGGTGCTATAGTGCTCATTACTGCTGCTGTTTTTTGGTATCAAGGAGTCGCTTATAAGCATTTTAGTTACGACATGAATGATTATGGTTTGTACATTAATCAAGGGGTTATTTGGCAACGTAAAATAATAGTGCCCAGAAATCGCGTGCAACACACCGATGTTGAACAAGGTCCTTTGATGCGAAAATACGGACTGGCAGAACTTACTGTTCACACAGCTGGTACACGCAATGCTTCGGTTAAACTGCCCGGAATAAAGCACGAATTAGCCGAACAATTACGTGAATCACTGGCATTTGAAGAAAGCAACGATGCCGTATGAGTGATTTTGAAGAAATTAAAGGTCAAGGCGAAAGACTTCATAAATACTCTCCTTTATTCATACTTATCCATGTTGCATTAAAATCCATTGTTCCACTTGCTTTTGGGCTATTCCAATCCAAAAAATTAGACTATGGTATGTATGTTTTTGCAGGCATAGGTGTTTTCATGTTGACCATCTCCGTACTGCAATACTGGTTTTATCATTATTGGTTAAGCGATGAGCGAATTGAAATCAAAGAAGGTATTTTGTTCAAAAAAAATCGCAAAATTCCCTACACTCGCATTCAAAATGTTAATGTTTCTCAAAACCCACTTGAGCGTGCATTAAATGTCGCAACACTACAGTTAGAATCTGCATCAGGTGGCAAACCAGAAGCCATCATGCGTGTCGTTAGCCTAGATGTAGTAGAACAAATTAAATCCTTGGTCAAAAAAGCAAGCAACAACCACAGCAACGTTCAATCTGACTCTGCCATAGACAACACCGATGAGAACAATGAGCAGACGACACCATTATTGGAATTATCCACTAAAGAGGTCATAAAATATGGCATTATTTCTCAGAAGGGACTTTTTATTGCAGCCATTCTCTTTAGTTTTATGTCACAAAATCAAGCCTTAGTGGCGTGGTTGTTTAAATACTTGAATGCCATTTACCAAGTGCCTGATTTTACTAAAGTTACTTTATCACAAAGCCTTATTTATGTACTTATCGTTGGTTCAATTATATTTATTGTTCTGCAACTGCTTTCTATTATTTGGGCTTTACTAAAGTTTTACCAATTCAAAATAGAAAAAAATGACGACCGATTACACGCCACTATGGGGCTATTATCCAAAGTATCCGCCACCATTCCTTTAAAAAAAATTCAATTATACCGAATCAGTGAAAACCCAATTCATAAATATTTCAAAGCCCGAACCCTAACCATCGAAACCGCAGGGGGAGTCAATACTGATAAAGCTGGGATTGTTATGCGCTGGCTAGCTCCCTATATTTCGCAAGCTAAAGTAAAACCTTTTATTCACGAAATTGAACCTAAAATCAAACTCGCCACTGTTGACTGGCAACTTATTCCTTCTCGAGCCTGGAAAAGAGTGATAAAAAAATCCTTAATATCCCTAATGCTCTTTAGTGTTCTTGGTTATGGAATAACATTTTTACCCTTTTTTGAACTTAAAAAATACACTTGGCTGTTACCGTTATTACTTATTCCTGTCACTTTTTTATATGCAAAAAAGTATGTCAAGAAAACAGCTTACTCTATCGATGAAGATATTATTTGCTTTAAAAGTGGCGTATGGTTTGGCAAACAAAGCTTTGTCAAGATTAGCAAAATTCAAACAATTGAAATTCAACAGACTTATTTTGACCGAAGAAACAAGATGGCAACTCTTGAGATTGACACAGCGGGTTCCAATCCTTTATTGCATCATGTTAAAATCCCTTATTTAGAAGTGACAGATGCCTTTAAAATGCGTCGATTTATACAAGATAAAATTAAAACACAAGAGTTTAATTGGTAATTAGTGCCTGACCGAGAAAGGAATCGTAGCGAGGGAAAGTTTGGTTTGAAGCAAAATATTTCATTATTTGAGGAGAATAGCTCGCTATTTGACGAGAATAATGGAATATTTTGGTCAAATCCAGCTTTTCCGCAGTAGATTACTTCTTTCTCTGTCAGGCACTAATTAGCTAAAGATATTCTGAACTAAACGAAAATTTGACATTCTAACTAAAATGATAAAAATAAAAAAACTCAGCAAAGTCTTTAAGACGCAAGGGGAAACAATAAAGGCACTCAATGCCATTGACTTGCACATTAAGAAATCAGAATTTGTAGCCATTATGGGGCGTTCAGGCTCGGGCAAATCCACTTTACTCAACATTCTGGGTTGTATGGACAAACCCACAAGTGGGCAATACCAGCTTTCAGGTGTTGATGTTGGCACACTTAATGACGATGAATTATCAACAATTCGCAACCAACGCATCGGCTTTGTGTTTCAAGGTTTTCACCTTTTACCACGTCTTAGTGCACTGGGAAACGTTATGTTACCGCTGCGCTATACCAACGAAAAAGTCACCGATGCAGGAGAGCAACGCGCCAAAGAGTTATTAATAAAAGTTGGGCTAGGTGATAGAATAAACCACATGCCCAATCAAATGTCTGGCGGTCAAATTCAACGGGTTGCCATTGCCCGCTCACTCATCAACAACCCTGACATATTGCTTGCAGATGAACCAACGGGCAATTTAGACAGCTCTATATCCAACCAAATTATTGAACTACTCAAAGACTTAAATCGCGGCGGCCAAACCATTGTTATGGTCACTCATGAAGATGATATCGCAGCTCATGCTAATCGATGCATTCATTTTTTAGATGGGGAGATAACTAAATGAAAAGATTTTTAATGCTTTTATTTGTGCTCTGCAGCTTTAATGCAATAGCCAAAACCCTATTAGCCACAGGCACTATAGAATCAGAAAATACGCAACATGTCTTAATGCCGTTAGTCCAGTCCTTTAATGGTAAAGTCAATGAAATGATTGCAGAAGGCACAGCGGTACAAAAAGGAGATTTTTTAGCCAGAATTGACGGTTCATCAGTTGATGGGAAAATAGAGTCACTTAAAGAACAATTAGAAACCTTTACAGAAACAGCTAAAAAAAGTGAAATCGATGCGCAAATAACCTTAAACAATAGCCAAATTGCTTTTGAAAAAGCTCAAATAAATCAAAAAATTACTCAGATGAAAGCCCAATTGCCATTAGATTTTATTGGTGAGCTCAAATACAAACAAAATCAATTAGCTTATAAAAATGCACAAAAATCCTTTCAAAAAGCACAAAACGATTTAAACGAAGCCAAGCAAAAACAACAAGAAAAGTTACAATCAAATAAACAAGAGTATGCCCAAAAACAAAAAAAACTGAACGTGCAACAACAGTCACTAAAAAATTTAACGCTTTATGCAGAGCAAATGGGTTATGTTGTGTATTCGACTCATCCGTGGACAGGGAAAAAAATACAAGCAGGCGATCAACTGCAAACAGGAATGGAGATTTTGAGTGTATCTCAAAACAATAAACTAAAAATTGTGGCTTGGCTTAATGCCATTGATATTCCGAATATAAAATTAAATCAGAAAGTTACGGTCAGTTTTGATGCCTATTTAACACAGTCTTACCCTGGGGAAATTACCTTGATCTCACAAGGAGGAGAAGAAAAAAAAGCGTGGGGCAATGGTCTGTATTACCGAATCGAAGTTAAGTTAATGGAAAAACCACAACTCAACTTACTCATTGGAATGAGTGCACTGATTGAAATTCAGGAGCAAACTAATGAATAAATTTATGCTTATTTTCTTAATCTTAATTAGTTTGGTCACCTATGGCAAAGAAATAACCGTTGCAGGCGAACTCAAAGCATTGGATACGTCTGTTTATTCCCCACCTCGGATTAAAAACATCTGGCAATACACCATTTCTTTTATGGCAGAAAATGGTTCAGTTGTTCATTCTGGCATGCCTGTATTAATGTTTAAAACTGACACCATTCAAACTAAACTGGTTGATTCCAAAGGCAAACTTTCAATCAAACAGAGTGAGTTAAAAAACAAACAGGTTAATAAAGTGGAAATATTTGCCAATAAAAAACTAGCCATTGAAGAAAAAAGAATGGAACTAGAAAAGGCAAAAAGAAAAGCACAACTACCCAAAAGTGTTATTGCCAAAAATGAATACCTTGAAAATAAACTCAATGAACAATTGGCACAAAAAGATTTCGCTTGGGCGCAAAAAGACGAACAGTTAACAAGGCAAAAAATCAAAGCAGAAGAAAGTATTTTGCAGGCTAAGATTAATAAACACGCCAATGAAGTCAACGCTTATCAAGATGCCATTAAGAAAATGAATCTTTTTGCAACAAAATCAGGGGTTGTTATTCATCAATCAAACTGGAGTGGCAATAAATTTTCCATTGGTGATTCCGTATGGAATGGGCAACGGGTTATCGAAGTGGCGGATTTAAGCAAGATTATTGCCCAATTAGAAATCAACGAAAACCAAATAAAGGACATTAAATTGGGACAAAAAGTTAAAATAATTTTAGACTCCTTACCTGATAAAGAATTTTTTGGCACTATCCAAAGCATTGCCAGTGTGGTAAGAATAAAATCCAAGGAACAACCTGCCAAAATATTAGACGCAACGGTAAAACTAGATAAAGTCGATGCCGAACTTATGCGTCCAGGCATGCGTTTAAGTGCCAAAATCACAACAGGAGAAGACTCATGAAGAAAGGGATTCTTTTAAGCGTTATTGTTGTCATGAATCTGAGTTTGTTAAGTTGCACCGAATCAGAAAAAAGTTTAATTCCAACAGTGGTCGCATCAAAACACCAAGTACAGTTTGTTATCAACGCACAAGGTGAACTCGAAGCAGCCAACGCCACACCGATTACTGCTGTCTCACAATCCATGCGTCCTTTAACTATTGCTTGGATTGAAAAAAATTACACCCACGTTAAAAAAGGCGATGTCATTGTTAAGTTTGATGGGCAAGGCTTTGAACAAGAGGTTGATGCTGCCCAATTTGAAATTGAAAAACTCATGCTAACAAAACTGCAAAAACAACGCGAAATGGGTTTGTTTTTAGATGATTTTAAAAACGAAGGTCAAGTGGTGGATTATGAGTACCAAATGGCTCAACAATTCAATATTGACAACCCATTGCTGTACACCAAAATTGAAATGATTGATGCTGGAAATAACGAAGCTTTTTTACAAGAAAAAACCAAACACCTTAAAAAAATGGAAAGCCATTACCAAACAAAATCTCAATCTGAAATTAACTTAATTCAATCACAAGAGCATCTGCAACAAGCGAAATTAAAAACAAATCAAACAGGCTTGTCGGCATTAGAAGTCAAAGCCCCACACGATGGACTGCTGGTTTTGTCAAAAGGATGGGATGGCTCCCTACCCCAAACAGGAAAATCTATTTTTCCGGGCATGAAAATTGCAAAACTTCCCGATTTAAGCACCATGAATGCAAAACTTTATGTGCCAGAAATTGAAGCCATTGGGTTAGAGAAAGGACAAGAAGTGCTTATCACTTTGCACGCCTACCCTGAAAATCCCTATAAAGCCATCATCAAATCAGTCAGCAAAACCGCACAAACAAAACAACGCGACAATCCGGTTAAATATTTCATCGTTACCGCACAAATTCAACAAAAAGATGAAATGAAACTTATTCCTGGTCAACGCCTTGATGCAAAAATATTGACCAATAAAAAAGTCCACAGCATTAGCTTGCCTGTTCAAGCCATCTTCCGAAAAGGACAAGAAACGTGGGTTTATAAACAGCACAACGGTGATAAAAAATTTACTAAAAAAACGGTTCAAACAGGTCAATGCTCAACAAGTTTGTGTTTAATAAAATCAGGGATTAACGAGGGTGACGTCATTGCATTAACCAAACCTTTTGAGGAGAAAATCTAATGGGAATTCTATTCAAACAAGCTATTGTGGAAATGATGCACCATAAATTACGCACTTTATTGACTTTGCTGGGCATGGTTTTTGGCGTTGGAGCCGTTATTGCCATGCTCAGTATTGGTGAGGGGGCAAAAATTGAATCCACCAAATTAATTGAATCCATGGGTTTGCATAATTTAGTCATCAATGAAAAACAAAACGATGAAGACACATTAAAGGAAATCCGAAAAAACTCCTTAGGATTAAGCCTCAATGACATGAATGCCATGAAAAAATCATTGCCTTTTGTTACCAAAGTTTGCGCTGAGAAAAAAATAAAGACCTATTCGGTGTTTTCCAAACAAGCCACCGCGGATAGTTCGGTATTAGCCATGAGTGAAAGTTGTTTTGATTTAACCAATTTAAAACTAGCCCAAGGCGAGTTTTTTAATCAAAACCATTCACTCTCCAACCAGCAAGTGGCAGTTATCGGCTCAGAAGTGGCTGACAAGCTTTTCCCAAATGAAAACGCCATAGGTCAATTTATCAAAATCAACCACTTATGGCTAAAAGTTATTGGCGTTCTTGCGCAAGAAAAACTTAGTAAAAATGAAATACAAGGCATTAAACTGGGAGCCGAACACAACCGCATATTTTTGCCCTTAACTACCGCCTTGAAACGGTTAAAGTTTGAAAATTTAGGCAGTCAAATCGATAGTATTCGTGTTGAAATAGATGAAAATACCAAGCCACAAGTGGCATCCTTAGCAATTAATAAATTGCTTAAACGTCGCCACGGTAATGTTGATGACTTTGAGTTAATCGTTCCGGCTTCTTTATTGAACCAACAAAACAAAACCCAACAAATCTTTACCATAGTCATGTCCAGTATTGCGGGTATTTCTCTGCTTGTTGGCGGCATTGGCATCATGAACATCATGCTTGCCACCATACTTGAACGCACCAAAGAAATCGGACTTATGCGTGCTCTTGGTGCAAAAAAGTCTGATATAAAAAATCAATTTTTAGTCGAATCCGCTACCATTGCCGCCGTTGGCGCCGTTCTTGGCATTGTGATGGGTGTGGTGTTGTCCTTCGCCATTCAATCCTTTGCCGACTGGCCGGTGCAATGGTCGCTGTTTTCAATAATCCTAGCTGTGGGCGTGTGTTTATTGACAGGCATCGGCTTTGGCTATTACCCAGCTAAAAAAGCCGCCGAACTTGATCCTATTTTGGCGTTACAGAAGAATTAGTTTAAACTTACCTTCGACTGAAACCTCATTGTCATCCTCGTGAACGCAAAGATCTAGAGCCTAAATGTAAGTTTAACGATGTTGTAATTAGGTTGCCCTTTACTCAATTTTTATGAAATATCAAAAATTAAATAAAACTATTACCTATACCCAAATTTAACTAATACTAAAAAAACACCAATTTGTACTGATAAACTTACATAATAGCGAGATACTAGATAAGTTTTTTCACAAATTGGTGTTTTTTATTCTTTTCCCTACAGTCTTAAGGTTACATAAAGCCTCAATTAATTATTTAGAAGACCCGTTTTTATTTTATCTGGTAACTCTATAAGACTTTCGGTCATATAATCAATTTATCAACGTCTTAAATAACAATTTAAAGATGATGAGGCAGATGATCCTATTCCTAGTACTGTTTCTCTTAATAAAGTTGCGCATAATCTTTCTGACCCTGCTGATACGCTATGAAATATCAAATTCCCTATTTGATTAGTCGTTTCATAAAATCCTATCCAGAATTCATCAGTGCCTGGATCAACAGTGCCTGGGTCTGTAATTACAATATCAACACAGTCTCCATTAAGATCAACAAGACAATTATCAGTAATTGATATTTGAGCACTTGATATTACAGGTAATAAAATCAATAGTGCTAGAGTTATTTTGTATAATAAATTTTTCATTAGGTTTCTTCCTATATATAAGTTAATTAATCGTAAACTACAACTGTTTACGTCTATTGCCAACTTTACAATTGGCACGTTGAATTATGAGGTGTTCGTTTTATTATTTGTTTTAGTTTTACGACATTAAATTTATTTAAGATATTAATAAATTTTTAGTCGTTTTTGTTAGCCTTGGAATAATTTGAGACTATTGCTAATCTCATAAAACACTTCCATGTGCAACATCTGTTATTACAAAGTAATAAAATAGATATTATTTGTAATATCCTTTAACGTTTATGGTTTTTTTAATTAAGCTCTATGACATTCATTGATGATTACATCTTGACCTTCTGTAGCTTCTTCTAATAAAGAGTCACAACGGATAAATGAGTGACCTGTAACAGTGTGATAAGTTCCAGAAGGACTATACCATCCACCAATCCAGATTTGCACTCCTGGATCTGTATCTGAGCCAATAGCTTTACGTGCTGATGATAGCACTGGTAACAAGATTAGTGTTGCTAACATAATATTGATTAATGATTTTTTCATAATTTTTCCTATTTTGTTGATTAAATTATATAGTGTAAACAAATGAGTTTACACTTTAGTATCAAATTAAATTATTTGACCTTTGCTAGTATAATGATTTGTTTTGGTATTAGTTTTAACACTACGACATTAATTTTATTCATCATACCTATTAAAATTTTAGTTGCTCCCCTGTACAGTTTCACAACGTTATTGGTAAATAATTGCCACACTCATTGTGGAGCGTCGCGGAACAATGAGTGTGGCAGGCTTTTAAAAACTCATCTTGTTAGATAAAATTCAATTAACTAACAATGTAAAAACTAAGCCTTATTTGTTTGTAGTATATGTGCTAACTTCGATAAAACTTGACCATTACATACATACCTTAATGACAAAAAATTTATTGCTAGCCTATTTCTTAAGTTTATTCATCGTTTGATACTCTTTGGGACTTACTCCATAACGTTTCTTGAATATTTGTGAAAAATATGAAACAGAACTAAAGCCGCAATTGTCCGATGTAATAGATACTTGGTATCCTTTCTTGAGTAAAGAAGTGGCATTCTTAAATCTGTGTTCCCGCAAGAAGTCCAGTGGGGACATATTTAATAAAGCTTTGGTTTTTCTTTGCAATTGCCTTTCACTAACAAACATAAGACTTGCTATGTTTTGTAAGGTAAAAAACGTGTCGCGGTAATTTTCTTCAATAATATCTTTTAGCTTTTTAATGAACTTTCCATCTACTTCTGTAAATTCAGAGTAATTACCTTTTTGAATGTGCCTTTGATTTTTTTTATTTAATAGACTTCTTATTTTAAGAACATTTTTTATTTGGAAAACCAACTCATCTGCATCAAATGGTTTATTAATATACATATCCATACCTTCTCGCCATCCTTTAATTCTACTAGATTTCTCTGATAAGGCTGTTAATAAAATCAAAGGAATATGCGAAGTAATAATATCACTCCGTATGATACGACAAAGTTGAAATCCATCAACAAATGGCATCATAACATCACTGACAATTACATCTGGAACTGACTTTAAAGCACGTGCAATTCCTGCCTGTCCATTTTCTTCAAGCAAGCAGTTAAAATCCTGTCTTAAGACATTGTTAATATACTCGCGCATATCCTTATTGTCCTCAATTATTAAGACAGTTGCTTTATCTTCATTAATTATTGTGTTGTGAGTCTTGGATATTTTAGGTATATTTTTAGTTAGATTTATTTCTTTAATCGGAAAAAAAATACTAAATAGCGACCCTTTATTGACTTCACTGACTACTTTTATTTTAGCGTGATTTATTTCAGCTACTTCTTTTACAATTGCCAAACCAATGCCACTGCCTTCGATATTTTGATGAAAATTAATACGGCCGAATCTTTTAAATATTTCTTTTTTTTGCTTTGCATTAAATCCTATGCCATTATCTTTCACATAAATTTCAATTCCATCATTGTGTACAGTGGTTCCAAGTTTAATGACACCTCCCTTTTTGGTATATTTAAAAGCATTTGAAAGAAAGTTGCCCACAGTTAACTCTAAGGCGTCGTCGGTAATAGAGATTTCTGAATCATCAAGGTTGTCATATGAAAAAGATAAACCTTGTTTTTGAGCGTGATACAGATACGGCTCTGCGATAAGCCTTAGCCTTACTGCCAATTTAACTGATTCAAATTTATGTTTATTATTCTCAATTGTCAGAGAGAGTTGTAAAATTTGATTGACTAACCTCAATAATCGATTTGAATTTCTTTGTACCATTTGTAGAATTTTTAAATTAGACTCGTCAGTTTCTTGTTTCAAAAGTTGTGCAATGGGGCCTTTAATTAATGTGATTGGAGTCTTGAATTCATGTGTAACATTTGCAAATATTTCATCTTTTCTTACAATCAGTTCTTCAAGTTCTTCTTTTTGTTTTTGAATGTGCTGTGTTTGCTTTGAAACTTGAGCACGTAGGTATTTATTTTGTTGGTCTTGCTTGTTTATTTTATGGCGAATTAGTAAGTAGCTAATAAATAGAAGAAGTAATGCATAACAAACATAAGCCCACCAAGTAAGCCAAGGTGCTGGTGCAATATTTATTTCTAAATTGATGCCCTTGTTGTTCTCGAGTTTATTAATTGCCTTTAAGGAGAGCTTATAGTTGCCATGCTTTAAATTTGTAAAATTTAGATGTTTGTTGCCGTTATTAATTTCTACCCATTGAGTAAAAACTGGTTCAAGTTTATAAAAATACTTAGTATTATTTACATCATAGAAATTTAAGTATACAAATTCTAAGTCGATAATGGTGTCTTTATATCCAAAGTTTAATAAGCTTTTCTCTTCAATAGGTTTATCAAGAACAAAACCATTGGATGATTCTATTTGCTCGATTACCTCCTTTCTATTTAAATAAAGTTTGTTAAATATTAGTTTTGGTTTTTGTTGATTTGTACTTATTAAGTTAGGATTGAAATTAACAAAGCCATGCAATCCTGCAAAAAGTAAATTGTTTTCAAAAGCTAATGAAGAGTTAGTTAATGAAAGGTAATTTCCATCTAAATTATTTGTAAACAGTACACTTTTTTTGGTTACCGTATCAAGCTGAATTAAACCGTTGATACTGCCTAACCATACAGAGTGTGGTTTACTATTATTACTTTGGATTTGCATTATATAATTTGACGGTGAAAAAACCCCATTATCAAAATAATGTTGTATTAACTGTTTCTTTGAATCTATATGGTATAAACCTTGATTTAACACTCCTATAAATAACTCATCATTAGCATTAAAATGAATTGCTGTGATAGTTTTTTCTTTGAGAAATTCAAAGCTATTTGTATAATTCTTTATGTCATTAGAAGAATCTAAATACAAAATACCAGCAGAAGTTGGAAATAACATTTCATTCTTACTATTTTTGGCATATTTAGTAATAGGGACATTGAGAAAATTAGCGTTGGGCATTATTATTTTTTTTACTGTTTTCTTCATAGTTGAAAATAAATATAAACCATTATTTGTCCCAATAATAAGGAAGTTTTTATCTCGTTTGATACTAAAAAAGACTTTGGATATTTGTTTTCCGTCAGTGGCTTTATACAAGCTGTTATTTAGATGGTTGTAGCCCAATAATCCCTTTGAAGTTGATAACCAAATTATTTCATCGTCTAGCAAAAGAGAATATACTACATAATTATTTTTGTAATTATCTGGATTAATTTTCGAACATGTATTCGTTAAAGAATTGTATTTTATTAAACCCTTATCAGTACCAATCCAAAAGGTGTGGAATTTATCAATTATAACGCTATTGACTTTAGGATTATCTGCGCAATAAAAACTTCCCTTGATATTTGTTTCATAAGAAAACTTATATTTGTTTAAATTTAACAAGCTAAGACCTTTTGAAAAATTTCCAATCCACAAATTTTCACTCTTTGATATAAATAAAGTCATTATATTATTTTCTAATAATGAAAACTCTGAGTCATTAATAGTGAATTGTGTTATTACATCAGTATCTAAGTTGATTTTATAGAGCCCTCCATCAATTGACGCAACCCACAAATTATTCTTTAATTCTACAATTGATAATATTCTTGTGGCTTGCTGCAATTTAAGAGTTGGTGTTAATAAATGTGTCGTAAGGTTATACCTTATTAATCTTTCTGAATTTGCTATCCACAAATTATTCTTGATGTCTACATGTAAATCATGTACATATTTATTACTTGCAATATCAATAATTGATAACTTGTCTTCATTAAGATTAAGGGCCTTTATCTTTCCTTCATAAGAAACGATTAAAATATTTGATTTTGAATAAGTTAAGGCGGTAATGTTTTTATCAGAAAACACACTGAACGATTTTAACTTAGACCTTATGAGTTCTCTATTTTTTGAAAGAGTGTAAACTCCTTTAGAAGTACCAACCCACACCCTATTATTTCCATTGGTTGCAAATTTAGTAATTGAGTTGATTTCACCATCTTTTGGTTGGATTTTCTTTAACACATTCTTACTGTAAAGCAATAACCCATTCTTTTTTGTGCCAATCCACAAATCGTTTTTATTATCAATAAATAAATCACTAACATGGACGTTTTCTAATTTTTTATTGACTGTTAGCTTAATAAACTTATCGCTATTAAATTTATATATTCCACTTGTAGTTCCTACCCAAATGTAGCCATAGTTATCTTCGGCAATAGCTTTAATAAATTTATTATCTAATCCTTCATTCTTGTTAAAACTTGTAAAAAGCGGAACAGATGATTGTAAACTGAAAGAAAGTAGGCAAAATAGCCCAATAAAGCTGGCTTTAAATGGTATTTTCATAAGTTATTTATACTCGGGGATTAAGACTGCTATACGACTTAATATAGTTGTTAAAAAGTGATTGTTATTAAAATTCATACATTACAGAAATGACTAATACATTATATCTAGTAACGAAATACGATTGAATTTGTTACTATTCAGCACTATATTTACAGTGTATTCTTAATTAAAAAGGTGATAACATTTAAAGCCTACCATCTCACATATAAAAAAAGAATTTATATTTCTAGGAAGGTCAAAAATAGGTCTCAAACAATTGAATGCGTTAGTTTATACAACTAACACTTTTTGAAAATAATCATGAAAATATTCTACGTTAAATCTAAACTCGACTACAAAATAATAACTCTAGCTTTTCGCTTGATTATTCATGAAGGTAAAACCATTCGTTGGAATTTATAATTTTTGTTCTCATTAGCCAGAAAGTGCTTGCGTTCAAAATAGTATTGAAGTCTAGACATAGTTCAAAAATTCAATGATATACTTTAAATTATAACTCAATTAAATAATAAAAAAACTAGTTCATTAAAACGCCACTTCACTCTCAAAACAATCAGGGTCATGAGGCACAATTGCTTTTACTTCGTAGTTGTTGTGATAATAAGCAGGGCTTACTCTTGGATCTGGCGCAATATTATAATAACGAATAGAGAAAGAATTATAAAGGGAATTATCATATACATTATTATCATAATTTTGCTCAATAAGATCATAAAAAGCATTACTCGTTAGGCACTCACCATATTGAGAGACGACTTGATAAATACTACCATGTACAAGGCAAACTTTATACCGTGCAATGTTACCACCACCTTCTGGTGCACGTGACAAAACTGGGTTTATGCTAAATAATATTATTGCAACGAATAGAGTGAGTTTTTTCATTTTAATTTCCTTCAGTAGTATATATTTTAACTTAGGGGATTATAAACAAGTGAATTAATGAAGGTCAACTTCATCTAGTTAATTTGGCATGCTACATAAATATATTGTCGTATAAGTACATGTTTTAGTGCCAAATTCACAAATGACTTTTATTAAATTCATATAATTATTCCTTATTCATCCTAGAGTTGTTAGACTGTCAACACAAAAAATGACAAGGGGAAACCATGCAATATGCTATTTGCAGAATCCTCAAATGGAAAAATAAAATAGAAGACGAATCAGTTAGGGTTATTCACTAAAATTAATCAAACATATCCTCAATCAACGCTTGTTGCGTTTTAGACCCAACCACTGCCAAGTTTTCTTAGTGGCTTGTCTGCCGCGAGAGGTTCACATGACGCATCAATGGTGTCAGAGTATTTGATTCTCCTTTCTTTTATGAATGCAACGCTTCAACTACATGTTTTGGGTCTGCCTTTAATGCACGCAATAAAGCATTAGCAGGGCCTGTTGGTTTTCGTCGACCTTGTTCCCAGTTTTCTAGGGTGCGTTTACTGACACCAATTAACATGGCAAAACGGAACTGAGTTAAACCCATTTTCTCACGTATTTCTTTAACTTCCAGTTCAGGATATTCAATGGAACGTGATGGCTTTTTCTTACCTTTCAGGATTTGCTCTGCTTCATTAACACTTTCTAATAATTCCTTAAACATTTCATTTTTCATCATTTCTGTAATGAGCTTTGTAAATATGCTAGTTTCAATGATAACCATAATTTTAATTATACGTCAATGGCGTATATATTCAATCAATTTTAATGTTTGCGCTCAATTAATAGCATTTTAACCTGCAATCTTCTCTTCCAAGAGGTCACAAAGTTATTGGATATTCAAACCTAATCAAACATATCCTCAATTAATGCCTGCTGTGGTTTCAGACCTAGCCACTGCCATGTTTTTTTAGTGGCTTGTCGTCCGCGTGAGGTGCGCATGACATAACCTTGTTGAATTAAATAAGGTTCAACCACGTCTTCCAAAGTGCCGCGCTCTTCACTTAAGGCGGCAGCAAGAGAGTTTATTCCTACGGGTCCGCCATCAAATTGTTCGACCAGTGTAGTCAATAAACGCCTGTCCATTTCATCTAAGCCATTTTCATCCACTTGTAACATGGTTAAGGCTTTGTTGGCAATTTGTACGGTAATAATTCCATCGCCCTTTATTTCGGCATAATCACGAACACGGCGCAATAGTCGGTTGGCAATTCGTGGAGTTCCGCGTGCGCGGCGGGCAATTTCTATGCAGCCATTTTGCTCGGCGGCTATGTTTAAAATTTTGGCAGAGCGAACCACAATTTCAGTCAGTTCTGGCACATTGTAAAACTCTAGTCGTTGCACAATGCCAAAACGGTCACGAAGTGGTGAGGTTAACAATCCTGCACGTGTGGTTGCACCAATTAAGGTAAAGGGTGGTAAATCTAATTTGATTGAACGTGCGGCAGGTCCTTCGCCAATCATAATGTCGATTTGAAAATCTTCCATGGCTGGATAAAGAATTTCTTCCACATTGGCAGAAAGACGATGGATTTCATCGATAAACAACACATCATGCGGTTGTAAGTTGGTTAATAAGGCAGCTAAATCACCGGCTTTTTCTATCACAGGACCAGAAGTGGATCGCATGGATACACCCAATTCATTGGCTATGACGTTGGCTATAGTGGTTTTGCCCAATCCTGGTGGGCCAAACACCAATACATGATCAAGGGCTTCTGAACGTCTACGCGTGGCTTCGATAAACAATCCCATCTGTTCTTTGAGTGGAATTTGTCCAATGTATTGGTCCAGATTTTGTGGTCGAATACTGGCTTCAATTAAGCTTTCTTGAGCGTTCTCAAACTCGGCTGAAATGAGTCTATCTTCTTCCATTTACGAGGCTCCTTTGTGTTGTAAACATAGGCGAATGATTTCTTCGGCAGTCATGCCATCTTTGGCTATTTGTTTGATTAATAAATTGACTTCTTGCGGCCTAAAGCCTAAAGATTGTAAAGCAATCAAAGCCTCGGACTGTGCCGTGGCTGGCATATTGCCTAGATTGGCTGCTTGTGCCCCAGAGCCTGGCAATGAAATATCATCACTGGCAACATCACCTAATTTATCACGCATTTCAATTATCAATCGTTGGGCCGTTTTCTTGCCAACACCTGGAATTTTGACAATCGCGGCGACATCTTGAGATTGAATCATGGCGACAAATTCATCAACCGACATAGTGGATAAAACTGCCAATGCTGATTTTGCGCCGATGCCATTGACTTTGAGCAATTTGCGGAATAATTCACGTTGCCCATAGTTATTGAAACCATAAAGAATTTGCGCGTCTTCTCTTACCAACATATGAGTGATAATTGTAACTTCCTCGCCATCGTGTGGCAATTCAAAGAAAACACGCACTGGCGCTTCTATTTCATAACCCACACCATTGACATCCACCAACATTATTGGTGGGTCTTTTTGCACTAAAACGCCTTTAATTCTTCCTATCATTTTTAATATTAGTATTCAAAGAACTAGATTTTACTCTATCACACAAAATTAAGACATAAAAAAAGGGTGAAATAAATTCACCCTTGTTTTCCCCATCTTAATGTTAAGTTATTTAATCTTCAAAACCATCACTAAACAACAACTCAGGTACGGGCTGGGTAAATATCATTAACGAGTTAATATTCAGCGGATTGTAACTGTCTCCTAATGTTGTTGGCGTATAGGCAATAGACCAGATGGTAGAAGCAATATCGTATTCGTAAATATCATTAAGCACCCCATCTGTTGCGAAGCTAACCAAATATTTACCATTGTCCGCATAGCTAAAGGCATCTATATTTCGATATTTGGCAATATTGGTTACGTTAATTGAACCATACTCCAAAGAAAAAGCTGTGCCATCATACCTGATTAAGTCAGATGCTAAATAAGCATTTCCAGCAATCATAGAAGCACTGTCTATGGAGAAAATCAAATCGCCATTAACTGGGTCTAAACTAAAAGCGTTAATATTAATGTGTTTCAGATTTAGTGCATCAGAATCGAAAAAATAATCAAATGTTGAACAACTCGAATCATTACACCTAATGACGTCGCTTTTTAATACGACACCCCCACCAACTCTAGTATCAACATCAAATGAAAAATACAGGAGCCCTGTATCTGAATCTACATGGTATCCATCAATAATAGCATCTCTAATTTCTCTAATGGTAGCTGGTGTTTGTGACCCAACTGGGGCTGTAGTGGTATTATCAGACACAACAATATTGATAAACACAGTCACAGACCCGCTATTAAGATAAGATATGTCGGCACCGTAGTCAGCTCGTTGAATATATGGGGCAACTGCTGCTGCTAGGTTTGTTCCATACAGCCCTAACACCAAAGCAATAGCCCAAATGGCTTTTTTATAAAAATTATTCATAAGAACTCTCCTTTATGGGCAAGCTACGCCATTTCCACAACTACTTCCATTGGTATATCTTGCGCAGTTATCGGATGCATTAACTGCAAAATGAACATTGCTACAGGAAATTGCAATAGCACTAAATTGGGCATTACCGTATGCAAAACTGTCTCTTATAAACAATTGTCCAAATAAACCATTGCTAAACCCTGTGTGGAGATTTCTATTGGCAACAGAGTCACTAATCATGCCATTAATTACCACAATACCAAATTCATTTTGGCTGGAATTGATATGATGTACATTGTTTCCACGTATACTAGATCCACCTAAAGAAACCCCTGTATCAAATCCTTGTACAATGCCATTTTTTACCACAATGTTTTTTCTACTAGTTGCAGTAACACCATGTGCTGTCATACCGCTGTTGGTGCAAACCAATGTAGCATTATCTCCTGTACAGGTTCTGGGGCCAATAATTGAAAAACCATTTAAGTCAAGCGTCACATTATCGGCATTAATTTCAATGACATTAATGGTGTTTGAGCCAGAGACGATATTTGATGTTAGTTGATAACTACCAGATTGCGTTATGGTCACTGGAAGCCCCGTTGCATCGCCAGGAAAACAACCAAACCCATCGCAAACATCATTGATTGTAAAAACTCCATCATCAGCTGATGCCAAACCCATACTTGCTATTAAACATAATAATATTTTTTTCATAATAAACTCCTATAATAATAAAATTCACATAAAGTTTTATGTGCTTAATTATTAATACGGATTGTTTAATTTATTTATGACATCCAATAAAAAAGGGTGAAATTAATTCACCCTTGTTTTTCTCAATATTTTTTAAACGGCTATTCAAATCCATCACTAAACAACAATTCAGGTACTGGCTGATTGCAGTCATATACTTGTTGCGGGTCAATCATCACATTAAACACGCCACCAGCTGCGGCTAGTATGGTTATAGGAGATGTGGCATCTTGATTAAATATTGCCCATTTATTGTCAAAATCATCATAAAATACACCTATGTTAAATGGGTTCTCTTCAAATACAGGCTCTCCAAATGTTGCTGTGGCTTGAGTCACTGTTGGCAAAGCACATGGATTATTATTCAGCAAAGGATGGTCAATGTAACTCAAGTTACCAAAGGCATTGTTTGTTGATACAATATGCCTGAATACATTTCGACTGGTATCTTGATGGTAGACATTAAACTTAGTCCCTGCGTCCATACTTACTCCATTAACAGTTCCAACTTTCCATTTACTAGCAGCAGAACTATATCCAACCTCAAGAGAACTTGGATTATAGACACCGTCCCAAAAATTACTCACATACACCTGTTTATCCGGATTATTATTTAATAAAGGAACATCCATAGAGATTTGCGCAGAACCTCCTATTGGATATACAATCCTTGTTAGCCCATTAAAATCATCCGATGTTTGCCCATAAGGATAAAACACATGGTATTTAGCGTTGTTCGACATGCTTGTTTGCTCTTCGTTAAAAAGCCTCCAGATACCACCGCTTCTATAAATTCCGAGAGGGTAATCATTATAAACGTCTGAGAACCCAGGATAATTCCAGATTTGAGTCACTTGTGGCATGGCATTAGTATCTGCATTTAAGGCACTATCAGTTAGTGCAGTAATACTTGCTGCACTGTTTGCTTGATGAAGTATGTGCCTGTCTCCCCACTCATAAGCACCGGCATCAACAAATTCACCCTTATATCTACGCAAACCATCGGCATCGATATCGGGAGCATCTGCTGTTACTCCACTGTCGTGAACATCGGTGTGAGTGGCTATGGATACTGATTTATCAATAGCCGGAGAGCCTGCTTTGAGTGCATAATTAACGCCTTCATTTTTAAACATTGGGTCTGCTAAGATGTCAGAGAATTGCAATGAAAACCCAGAAATAGTGCCATGATTATAAAAGATATTATTGCCACCACTGGTTTCACTAACATTAGTACCACTTGCAGGTCCTAAATAAGCTTGAGTTGTGTTGGTAACTATATTATTAAATATATAATAGATGCTAGAAACACTGGTTGTATGCCCAGAAAAATCAAAGCCGATACCGTCAGAGCCAGCATCTCGTTTTACTCCATCAATCGTGTTATGAGCAAAAATACCATAAAACTGACCAATGCTAATATTTGAGTCAATGGCTTTATTTGAAGCATTAGTTGTTATTGAATTACTCTCATCAATAACGCCTGTTAATAAATTTGAAATAAGACCTATTTCCATATTGCCAGCTGCAATCTGCGAGAGTCCGAGTTGTGTATAACCACCTCTTATTTCATTGCCGACCATCTGGATACCTAACGAACCGGCTCGATTAATAAATTGAACAACGGCATTATTTGCTGGAATTACATCTTGATCTGTAATTCGATTTTCAATCAGTTTAATAAAGACTGTGCCTCCTAAATTATGAAAAACGCGTACAAATGCATTACCTGCGTTACTGCCTGAACCGACAATAGTGTTGTTTCTCATCGTAACCGTCGTAAGACCCACCACGGCTTGTGTTGAAATATTTATTCCTTCTACTTGCCCTGCGGCTGAATCGGGTTGACTCCAATTATTGTTTAAAATATTAAGTTCAGAATCGTTGTGGACTAAAGCAACAATTGACGAAGCTTGTTCAAACTCCCATCCTTGAATGGTAATAGATTTATTATCAGCCACATCCACATCAATAACCACATTGACAAATCTTGGGTGATAACTGACTCCAGCAAGCAACTTAAGTTCTTTATGCACTGTTAAAGTGGCAGAAGACAGTGCAATCCCGTTGGTATTAATATTGATTGTGTTGCCAGCAGAAGTAGTATCAATACAGGTTTGTAATGTAGTTGAACATGTGCCCGTGGCAGCGGGCCAATCAACGGCTAAGACGTTACTTGAGACTAAAATAAAAAGTGTAGCGATAGTTTGATTTATTATTTTTTTCATTTACGTACCTAAAATATTGTTTACTTAATACTTATTACGCAATTTACAAAAAATACATGACACCTTAAATTAATTATTTTTATAGTAGCATTACCTTAATGGCATTAAAATACCATACAATAAAGTCATGAATGAAAAATCCATCACAGTGTTGCTAAAGAAACTAAAAGAAGGCCAAAAGGACTTGCTGGATGATATTTATACGCAACTTTACAGTGAAATCAAAGGCATTGCCATGAACCAAATCAGTCAACTCAACACTGGTCAAACCATTACACCAACCGTTATGGCAAACGAATGTTATATAAAATTGGCAAAACAAAATAATATTGATTTAAGCAACAAAAAACATTTTTTAAATTACCTTGCCAAAAGTATGCGGCAATTATTGATTGATATATTGCGTTCAAAGTCCAGTATAAAGAGAAAACACATCACCACCCACAGAAGTTTAAGTCTTGTAATGGGTAAAAATGATATTAACTTTGATTTTTTAGAGATTGACCAATTGCTCAAAAAAGTCGAACGAATTAACCCTGAATATTGCCAATTATTAGAATACAAGCTGCTCTTTAATCTCACTTTTAAAGAAATAAGCGAAATTATCAACAAGTCAGAAAGGCAAGTCATGCGTATATGGAGCCAAGCGACAACGCTAATAATGGCATTATCTAAAGAGAAACAACAAGATTCTCACTAGATTTAGACTTAGTTCTCATATTTTTTTCTATTTATTGTATATAATCACAGAGAAGTCATGGGGAATTAACAGTGAGTAACAAAACAGAAGTGTGGAAAAAAGCCAGTGAAGTCTACGCCGAAATTTCTGAGCTGTCACCACAGCAAGCACTGGCACACGTTTATGGTATTGAAAATATCACCCAAGAAGTACGTGAGGCAATCATCACGCTTATTAATGCTGGTTCTCAAGCTTCGCAATATTACAAGGACAATATTTCCCAAGGTTTTAATTTGGGCATCAACAACACCCAAAACTTTTGTGTTGGGCAACAACTGGATGAATACGAGCTGTTAGAAGAAATTGGGCATGGTGGCATGTCGCAAGTATTCAAAGCACAAAGAATGAATACCGAACAACAAACAAACGTTGCCATTAAAGTCTTTGCTCCCAAAGATAACAGCAATGAACTGCTGAATCATTTTTTAAATGAGCAAAAAATACTCGCGGGTTTATCGCACCCTAATATTGTTAAAATGCTTCACAGTGGTCAAACCGATGACAACGTGACTTATTTGGTGATGGAATTAATCGAGGGAGCGCAATCTTTAGATAGCTATTGCGAAAATAACAATCTCAATACAAAGCAAAAGATAAAATATATCGCTCAATGCGCGCACGCCTTAGCCTATTCACATGCCAATTTGATTATTCACCGCGATTTAAAACCCGACAACATTCTCATCAACCAAAATGGGGAATTAAAGATAGTTGATTTTGGCATTGCTAAATTAATAAACAATGATTTGTCGGGCAATAAAACCACCATTATGGCATTGACCCCCAGTTATGCGGCTCCTGAACAAATCAATTCAGAAGCCATAAGTATCAAAACAGATATATTTTCCTTAGCGGTGGTGGCGCTGGATTTATTAACAAAAGAAGATCCACTTCCAAAAGATAGATTGATTAAATCTTGTGCAAATGATGAACATCACATAGATGCTTTGTTCAAACGCTTGAAAATTGATAAAGACTTAAAAAATATCCTCAACAAGGCATTAGAACAAGAACCTGACAAACGTTATTCATCTATGCAATCTTTTGCCGATGATCTAAATAATTATTTAACGAGTAACCCTGTTAATGCGACAGCTCAATCATTCATTTATCGCATTCAAAAATTTGCCAAAAGACGCTCGGCTTTATTTGCCACTCTAGTTTCATTTATTGTGTTTATGGTTATTGGTTCAATCCTTGGTTATAAACAATACCAACAAATCAAAACTGAAGCCAAAAAAGCTCAAGTCGTAAAGCAATTTATGCTGGATTCTTTTGAAGTGACCGATCCTGACAAAGCATTAGGAGTTGACATTTCCTCTAAAGACCTTTTAAAAGTTGCCAGTGACAAACTAAACAAAAATAATAAACTTGATAATGAAACAAAATTTGAATTACTGCAAACGCTTGGACTTGCCTACGGAAAGCTTGGTTCTTATAAATATGCAACAGACCTCTTAGATCAATCATTAAAACTTAAACCAAACAATTTAACTTCACTAACCTATCTTGCACAATATTTATCTTACTCAGACAAGACCTTTAGACTTGATAAAATTTTAAAGAAACTGAACTTAAATAAATTAAATAATTCAAATAAATATAGAATTGATACAGTTAGAATTAATCAGTATATTAATAATTCTGATTTTGAATCAGCCCATACTTTATTGACACAAGTAGAACCAAAAAAAATAAATGCGCATAATCAATCAAAATATATTAGCTCAAAACGGCTGCTTGCTAAAATATATCAACGAGAAGGGAAACTCCAAAAAAGTATTGAAATTTTGAATGCTCTTCTCTCTAACAAAAAGCTCACTCCGAAAATCACTGTATTAATGGGTATTAAAAGTGATTTGGCTGAATTATATAGCAAAACAGGACAAATCCTAGTGGCAATTGATTTATGGGAAGCGATCATACAAGATCAAAAGAAAATACTTGGGAACAAGCATCCTGAATTGATTTCATCATTAAAAGAATTGTCTGTATCTTATGCAAATTTGGGTCAATCTGAAGAAGCACTGCAATTAAATAAACAAGCACTGGATATAAGCATTAAACTGAATGGTAAAAACAGCCTATTAACTGCAAATGTATTAAATGACAAAGCCCTAGTACTTAGAAACATCAGAAAAGATGACGAAGCCATAAAAACAATGAGAATGGTTATTTCTATTTATGAAAGCCAAAAACCAATCAATTATCAAGACACTAATATTTTAAAAATGAATTTGGTTCAATTACTAAATGAAGTTGGAAAGAATCAAGAAGCTTATGAACTTGGAAAACAAACGTATGATTATCAAATTAATCACCTTGGAGAGTCTCATATAGACACCATATTTTCTCAGCAAGTTCTTGCCACAATTCTTGTTGACCTTAACCGAACTGATGAAGCATTAATTCTAGCAAAACTTGCTGTTAAAAATTCACAAAAATTTATTGATAAAGGAATTAAAAGTTCAGAATATGTAAAATCATTTTATACTTTGGCAAAAATTTACCAACGAAACAAACAATTCAAACTTGCTATAGATAGTTTTTTGAAAATTACTAACGGAAAACTTCTGAGTCCTGATAGTGTAAATTATGCAGTATTAACTGCATCGATTGCAAAGCTATATGAGGAAATAAATGATTTTGATAATGCACAAAAATATTACCTTGAATCCATTGCAAAGCAGATTAAATTTTTCTCTAATACTGACCCAGAAACATTAATAGAACAAATTAACTATGCTAACTTATTAAGAAACAACAACTACCCAAAACAAGCTAAAAAACAATTAAACCTAGTCAAAACCATAGTTGCAGACAACAACATCACAGATGATGCGCTATTAAGGCGGATTGAAACCTTCTATTCACCTTAAACCAGTCAAAAATCTGATCAATTTTAGACTCTAAAACATTATATGTAAGGCTTTAAAGAGGATTGAAATGACAGTATTCTATATCTTTTTTTTGTAAAATGATTATGTACTCTACAGTTGATAATCGTAATTGAATAATATTGCCTGATTTATCCTTACAAGTAGCTAATCCCTTTACAAACTCATCTTGACTGTAAAATGTACCTATTCTATTTAATCGAGTTATTCCACTTGCATTTGATACAAAGGAAGCCATAACAAAGACTATTGCAAATAATTTTAAAAACATAACCAAACCCTTTTTTATTAGTAATATTAATCAATCTTAACACTTTTCAGTCTTTGTGAATAGTGTTTTTAACTCATCACGGATCTGGCCAAACAATCAAACCTGCATCGGGCCAATTAAACGGGTTATAAAGAAATGTTGATGTGTTGTTCATCCCTTGAATACAAGAATCAATCTGCTCAGGCCTACCTTGAAAGTTGTAATAACTACCACAGATCTGGTTTGCCATTACATCTCGACATTGAGCCATGGTTTTCACTTGATAGTTTTGCCTGTAATTATTGACATTTTCCCAGGCGATTTGTAACAAATCTTCGCCAGTTGCGGTATTTATTCCAACTGGTATGGTCGCGCCTACTGGAGATGTGCCATAGATAGAAACATAGCTCACCGCTGCCATATAAAAAATTCCTTCAATATTTAAATGCACATTATCATCAAATAGCTGGTCGATTTTAGCTAAATCTGTTCCTGTGAAACCAGACACTTCATTATTTAAAATACGCGTGAGTAAATTGCTTAATGCTAAACCCGCAGGAATAACAGAAACGGTCTTATTCAAAGCATCTGCTTGGAGTGTTAAATTAACTTTTTCTGCCACACATTCCCAAGCATTGACCATCAGTGTTTCATGATCAATCCACTCTTGGGGGTTGTTGGGATCTATGTACAACCACGATTGATAAAATAGTGTTTTTGAATTGAAATTTCCTTCTAACATTCTGTCATGATAATGCCTGAGTAAACTGCTAGTGTTCTCAAAAAAAATGGTATCTATTAAATCATGACGTTCAGTTATTAAGAGAACATCATATAAGTTCCCTGCGCCAATTGTCATTGGGCTTCTCAATTCAGAAATAACGTCCATATCAACACTGTCGCGATTTTTCCCTTGATGGTAACCTTGCCAATTATTGGGCGGTAAGTTATTGCCACTGGTACGAACTCTAATGGGTGAGCCAATTCCAATTTGTTGATTCCATTGATAATCAGCAATGCCTTTATCAATGGAGATAGAGGCTAAATAATCAGCGTAAGGATTATCCATTAAGGAATGCCCTGTGATGAAAATATTTTTTACGAGAGTTTGAGCAGGTTGCGCTTCAAAATCATTAGAAAAAATCAAACCACCACCCGCAATAATAGATGGAGAAAACATAGTTAAGAGAAAGCTAAGGCTATATTTCATAGTGTATATTAATTATGATATTGAGTTAGTAATTTATACGAATTAACATAAAAATTCATGACATTTTATTTAAACTAGACAGTATAATTTAAGGCAGAAATACTACATAGTACCTGACCGAGAGAGGAACCGTAGCGAGTGAAAGTTTGGTTTGAAGCAAAATATTTCATTATTTATGCGCATCTTCCATGATACTTGTATCATTCAAAAGTGTGTAAAAAGAAGTGATTTTGATTTACACTATTCAATGGCAATTGAATAAAGAGATGGAGATGTTGACGTGATACTAAGATCATACGAATCTGCGAGTAAGACT
>JALSLV010000082.1 GCA_026988115.1 Lysobacterales bacterium
CTTTAACTTTTTCACCAGGTTTTGATTCACGGTTAAATAAGGGCAAACCCTCTGGATTGAATATTTTCACCTCCGCTCCAAAGGACTCTAAAATCTTTGCTCCTTCCACGGCCAATTTACGGCTGTAGGACTCTTCACGAAGCGATCCATAAAGCACCAAGATTTTGGGGGCGTGAGGTTTGTGTTTGCCATCTCGATAATGGGCTTGGACATTTTGAGTCGTGTGATGGGGTAATTTATAATCTAACATTGTCTTCTTCTTTCCTACATTCTGTCACAACAATCAGATTGCTCGCAACATTCATTTTTTAAAAAATCAATTAACTTATCTAATTCGTGATACTGCGGCTGACAACGCAAAACACGCCCTTCTCGCTTTTGCTTGATCAAACCCACCCGCATTAAACGGGTGATATGATGCGACAAAGTAGAACCCGGCACATCCAAAGCATCTTGAATCGCCGAAACAGGCAAACCCGTCTTACCCGATTTCACCAATAAACGGTAAATTTCAAGTCGTGTAATATAGCCCAACTCCGACAATTGCGCCGCTGCTTTTTCACTATTCATAATTTTTATCGGATGTTTCATCCACCCCATTATACCCACAAAACAAATTTAATCATTATATTTCTAGAAATATAGTATTAATTAAATTCCGACATTGAAACGCGAATTAAATTGCAATCAGTTGGTGCGTATAGTAAATCTAAAAAATACGTCGTCACCTGATTACTGATAAGTTATTTTTTAGATTTGCTAGAAGTGCTAAGGGGTTGTGCTAGAATCGTGTTTTCACTACCGGGATTTGGGTATTTAACAACCTAAATTTATTTGTAACTCTACCATAGAATAAATGGATTGCATACATAAAGAGCTGAACCCCGTTATTAAGACAGGTGCTTAGTAAAATCTTCATTTCATTTAAGCTGCCAGGTTTTGCTGAATTCAGCTTACATCAAATAGAGCTTGGATTGCTTGTTTACATAAATTGTTGTGCATATTGAATGCTATGATAATTATGGAGTAGCAAATAATTAAGAGGTATATTTAATTATTTTTTATGCCTGATGCCATTGTTTCTTAGCTCTGAACCAGAGGTTGAACGGATTTTATTACTATTGCTCAAATAATTTGATAAAATGCTTGAATAGCGACATAGTTGCTTTTTAGCCCGTCTTTAAAACAACAGGGCTAAAGTCCCTGCTGATGGCTATTGTCACTGAGAAAACACATTCTTCTTTTACAAAAAAAGGCAGCTTTCGCTGCCTTTTTAAACTTAAATAAAGATATAAACTTTATCTCTTACCACTCATAACGGAAACCAACTTGAGCTTGCCATTGTGAATTAACCGTTGATGTAAATAGATTTTCATCAACAGTACTACCACCATCCCAATTTAGAATCCAACGACCTTCTGAGTCAAAGCCATCTAAAGTAGCAACATTAATACCATCAAATCGACCTGTCTTAATTATACCCCAGTTTTTATTTAGTAAATTACCTAAGTTTTTAACTGTAAAGAATAATGAAGCACGTCCAAATCCAAAACTTGGCAACTCCTGTCTTACTTTTAAATCCCACAGATTTATTCGAGGTGCTTTTTGAGAATTTCTAGTTACAGCTTGCCCTCTAGCTAAACCAGCATCAGCAATAAATGCTTCAAAGTCAGCTGTTTGAGAAGGGTCAGTTAACACATACTCACCAACTGCTGGAACATAAAACAAGTCATTGTCACGCACTCCATCACCATTGATGTCATTACCAAAAGTATAAGAATATGGTTCTCCATCTGATGAAGTCCAGATTAATCCTATATTTGTATAAGTATCACCAAAGAAATTATTATTATAGTTAAATACGAATGTAAATGCATTTTCGATTTCAAAACTTGAACGACCAACCTCTTCATCATTAGGATTAAACGAAGGACGATTATTCCAATTTGAAATAGCTCTTGAAGAAGTCAATGTACTTAACTCAGAAGTGCTGGTATGCGTATAAGAAGCCTTCATAAAAACATGTTCAGTCGTCTTTTCTAAACTAATTGTAGCGCGTTTAATATCTCCTCGACCTGAATTAGTTGCCAATAAAACATCATTGAAATCACGATTTCTGTTAAATCTTGCAGAACTCCTTCCACCAACATCATTCAATGGGTCTTCATGATAAGACAAACGTCCATCAGGCAAAGTACCTGTTGGCGTTCCTAAATTAAGGTGTTGGTAAAAAATTGCATCTTGTTGTTTAGTATACTCGTATTCAAAACCAGCAATTAACCCATACCAAGGTAATTCCATATCTAATGCAATATTAGACTTAACTACTGTAGGTAATACAAAGTCAGGATCTAATACATCAACGTCCTGTACAGGTCTTCCTCCTGAAGGTATTGGCTGATTAGCTCCATCTGGATTAAATGGTACAGAACCATCAAAAAACTGGAATGTTGCAACATTTCCACCAGGATTTGTAAATGGATTTGACAACCATACATTTGGTGAACCCCCACTAAATACACCAATACCACCGCGTATTTGCATCATTAGTTCATCACTCATATCATAGTTAAATCCTACTCTTGGCTGAAGAACACCCTTACCAATCACACCATCATTTCTAAAGCCAAATGCATCAGTAAAATCTTGGTTAAATAACGGGTTATCATTTGTGCTTGGTGCATCATAACGTAATCCATATTGAATGGTTAAATCATCATTCACTATCCAATTATCTTGAAGAAAAATACCATTACCTGTCCAAGCCCAATCAGCTGAAGGGTAACGATTTGCTGGATCCGATCCAATTCTAAATCTATATCTGCCAACATTTTGATTTCTAAAATCTTCTATACTGTCAAAACGATAATTGCCATAAGAATCAAAGACAAATGTGTTAAAAATATCATGCTTCTGAATATCTACACCAACTTTAATTGTATGATCTCCAACAAAGTAGTTACCTTCTAAATAAAAGGTATCATCCGTTTGAGATAAGGAGTTGGCATGTCTAAATCTTTCGCGTCCAAAAAAGATACTATCACGACTATTTCCATCTATGCCTCTAATTTCTACTTGTGGCAGATTTGAAAGTGGCCCACCACCTAACCCAAGAGGGGCTTTGTCAAATTCTGTACGAGAAATACGCAACTCTGTACTAAAATTATCAGACCAGTCACTATAAAAATTTAATGCATAAGAATCTTTTTGAAAATTATTTACATACCAATATGAACTAAATGAAGCATCTCCGCCTCCAAAACCAGGCAACCTGGGGTCATTGTCTTCATTAGTATTATAGGTAAATGCTAGTCTGTGGTTATCATTAATTAACCAATCCAATTTAACTAATATATTTTCTTTTGTTAAGTCCAATTGACCAGGAGCAGAAGCTGTTCCTATATCAATACCATAAATATCTCTCGCGATATTAGCAACTTCTTGCAAATTTGCATCTGATACAAAAGTCTCATTTGCCACTCTTGTTCTCGAAGTGTTTTCATAACCGATAAAAAAGAATAATTTATCTTTTATAATGGGTCCACCTACTGTTAAACTGTATTGCTCATTTGTAAACTCATTTAAATTGCGCGTATAACTTTCATTTCCGTATTGCAAATTTACTGAACCTGCAAATTCATTTGTACCACTTTTAGTTACAGCATTAATACTAGCACCTGTAAAGTTTGACAAGGTTACATCATAAGGAGACAACTGCACATTAAGTTGATCCAAAGTGTCAATATTAAATGGTTGCCCAATTCCTGCAAAACCAGCCGCTTCAAGTCCAAATGGATCGCCTGCATTAACACCATCAATAGTGAAACTGTTAGCCTTACTATTTACACCTGAAACAGAAATTCCTTCACCAAAGTCTCGAATATTAATTCTAGAATCAATTTTTAGGAAATCCTGTACATTTCGTGAAATTGTTGGCATATTTTTTAAGGTATCAGAATCAATTGATACACCAGACCCCATAGAATCAGCATTAAACACTGAATTGGTAACGGATCCAAATACAACCACTTCTTCTAAGTCTAAAGAATCCGCAGCAATAGCCACATCAACGGACTTAACATCACCAAGCGTTAGGTAGATATCTTCTTGTTTACCTGAAGCATAACCGTCACTACTTACTGAGACGGTATAAGGACCACCGACACGTAAACCACGTGCTTGGTAATTACCTTCACTATTCGTTGTTAATGTTTTAGTTGCGCCTGTTGTCGTATTTTTGATGACAACTGTAGCGCCAGCTAAAGCATTTCCTTCAGAATCAACTACCGTACCACGAATGGCTGAAGCTGTATTCTGTGCGTAAGATACGCTCACGGCTAACAGACTCATCAGTAATGAGATGGCTAACCATGTTATTCGCTTATTATTTTTCATATTAAAAGCACCCTTTCTTTAGTTAAATTTAAGTTAAGTTAAAAATCTTCATGAAACGCAATGTGAATATCCTAATCCCGTTTCAAATCTTTCGTATTTTCGCATACGTGGGCGTATCGTAAAAGAGTTTTGTGAAAGTTTCGTTAAATATCAAAACAATTCTATAATTTTTAGCTTAATTAGGCGATACTATCGTTTTAAAAAGTCATTTTATCAAATAAAACCATTATGTTTAGACCTCTTGCTTTGCTCATCATCTTCTCTTCATGCTCTTTGGCAGCTACTCTAAAATCAGGCCCAATGCTCGGGCACACCGCTTTGCGAGGAGCCAATATTTGGCTAGAAACTACTGAGCCAACCAAAATAAAAATAAAATACTGGCAAAAAGGCAACAAAAAACATACCCAACAGTTAACTGCCAAAACAACGGCTGATGTCTATAATATGCACACGTTTAAATTATTGGGCTTGGAGCCTAATTTGACTTACCATTATCAACTTTGGGTTGACAATAAACCGATACAAAAGCGAGGGGAATTTTTCACCTTTAAAACCCAAGATTTATGGATGTGGCATCACGATGCACCTGATTTTTCTGTGTTAACAGGCTCGTGTAATTTTGAAAACGAAGAAGCACACGATAGGGCTGGCACGCCTTATGGCGGCGGTTTTGAGATATTTGACACCATTGCCAAGCAAGACGCCGATATGATGCTGTGGTTGGGTGATAACTGGTATTATCGCGAAGTGGACTTTGATGCCGAACAAAACATGATTTACCGTGCCAGCAAAGATAAAGGACGAGATTTTTTACAACCTATCTTTCGTAAATTTCCCAACTATGCCATTTGGGATGACCATGATTTTGGCCCTGACAACAGTGGCGGATATTTTATTCACAAACAAAAAAGTCTCGATATTTTTAAAAATATTTGGGCAAACCCTAGTTATGGTATGCCTGAAATATCTGGAACTTTTACAAAAGTGCGTTTTAATGATGTTGATTTCTTTTTGTTAGATGACCGATACCACCGCAGCAATGAAAACCTTCCCGATGGACCTGACAAGGCTATGTACGGGAAAGAACAAATGCTTTGGCTAAAAAACCAATTAGTCGCATCTCGTCAACCGTTTAAATTTATTGTCGGTGGCAATCAAATGCTTAATGATTACCACAAATGGGAAGGTTGGGACAAATACCGTTTTGAGCGCGATGCCTTTTTAAAGTGGTTGGATGATGCAAAAATAGAAGGGGTTGTTTTCTTAAGTGGCGATAAACACCATACCGAAATGCTTAAAATTCCTCGCAAAGATGCTTATCCGTTATATGAACTCACCTGCTCTCCATTTACTGCTGGAACTCATGAAAAATGGTTGGATGATGAACGCAAGAAACCCAGTTTAATGCAAGACACTCTTGTTGGCGTGAAGAACTTTTGTAAATTAAATTTTACTGGCAAAAACAAAGAACGTGTTTTAACCATTGAATCTTACGATATAGATGGCAAAAAACTGTGGTCAAAAGCCTTTAGCCAAGCAGATTTAACTTATCCAAAAGATGGCAAATAACTCAGAAAACCTAACAAGTAACGAACAAACAAGTGTTCGTTACTTAAATTTATTTAGAGTTCTGCTGAGCTTCTTTTTCTTTTCTATTATTTTTAAAAAAGTTGGGGGAGTTGTTGGGGTTTCTTATACCTCTGATATTACTCGATTGATTGCTGCCCTGTATTTAAGTTTGTCCATTCTTATTTGGGTGGCTTCACTTTTCACAAAAAAGCATTCTCTCTTTATCGCTCTATTTGCTTTAGTATTAGATTTACCGTTTATTTTATCCTTAACTCTGTTGTTCAATGGCTTGGAAAACGGTTGGGTTTTACTTCCCGCTATAACAATTGGCTCTTTTTCAATCCTCAACCACAAATCCTTTTCCATCTTTGCCATGCCATTATTGGCAACAGCTTTATTACTGTCTTTGCCTTACTTTTTAGAGTTGGATTTCGATCACATTCATTTATCCACCATCTTTTTCTATGCCTTAATATATTTTGGCATTGCGTTCGTTGGTATTCGTCAATCACAAGCTTACAATTTATCTTTATTATTGACTCAAAGGCAAAAAAAGAAGATAACCAATCTTTCTAAAATTAATGAATTAATCATTGATCAAATGAATTCAGGGGTGGTTGTGTTTGATCGTGAATATAATATTGCACACATTAATAAAATTGCCCAAGAAATTATTCGCTCACAAACGGACAAAAAACTACCTATGCCCTTAATCAAGTCCGTTGTTGCTAATTCTAAAGGTAGAAATGAGTTTAAAATCACCTTATTTGGCGATGATTTGTTGGTCAAACTGGTTACTCTCCAAGAGCAGTCACACACGCGTCTTTTAATTTTAGATCAGCAGTCACAACTGAATAAAAAATCACAACAAATTGAACTCGCCAACCTTGGGCAACTTTCAGCCACCATAGCCCATGAAATAAGAAACCCCTTAGCAGCCATCTATTCGGCCTCAGAATTGCTTAAAGAGTCGAATAAAATCACCAGTGAAGATAAAGAGCTCACTGACATAATTATCCACCAAGTTAAACGTTCTAACCGCATTATCGAAGACATTTTGATGATGTCAAAAAATCATGTTGCTGATAAAAAAACCATTGATATTTGTCATAAAATAACAGCTTTTAAGCAACATTACATTCAACAAAACGGCATAGAAAAGAATCAACTAATGCTGGATTTCAGGGTGCAAAAAGCGTGGATTAAATTTGACAACTCACACCTTTCGCAATTGCTTTGGAACCTAACAGAAAACGCCCTTAAACACGGTGATGAAAACATTGTCGTAATTAAAGTCACGCAAGAGGAGCATTATATCCTTGTCGACTTTCTAAACCGATGTGATGCATTTGATGCCATTGTTGAAGAGAGTTTATTCACCCCATTTTTCACCACTCATACTCAAGGAACAGGGTTGGGGTTGTTTATTTGCCGAGAAATGTGTAAATCCAATAATGCCAAGTTAGAATATTTAAGAAAAGAGCCTTTTCATGTGTTTAGGCTGCACTTACCAAGGGTGAATTAACAACTCTCTTGGAATTGAACCAATTCAAATCGCACCGTATGAGCTTGTTCTAAAGCTTCTGGTTTTGAGATATTAACACGAATGGAAAACACATTTTCATTTATCAACACGCGCTTAGCAATGGCTTGAGCTAAGGCTTCTAACAAATGAAACCTCGATTCTTTAACAAACTCATAAATATCTAAACATATCTTATGGTAATCTAAGGCATGGTCAATGTTGTCTGATTCACACGCTTGAGAAGCATCGTACTGTAATTCTAAATCAATCAGAATAGCTTGTTTATTAATTCTTTCCTGAGCATAAACACCTATAATTGCATCAACAGCAATTTGTTCAATAATTATTTTTTCCATACCTTATCTATAACTTGGGTAATCCAGAAGTCAACAGCCAACGCTTTAACTCTTCGTTGTATTGCCACGATTGGTGGTCATAAATCGTTTTGGTTCGATTAGTGTGTATGTTATAGAGTTGAATTTCGACATCTTGCAGAATTTCATTTTCTGATGAACCAGGTGTAATGGGTGAGGCTGAATAACGGCTAACCTTAAACTGCTTTAACTTTTCAAGCTCAAATCGTGTTGGCACAATGGCTTTGTTTTTGGGGTCTAAAAAACGCAAGGCTGCATCATAATTTGCCCACCTGATGGATGCTGCATACTTATACAAGGTATCGTCTAAACTGCGTTTTTTTGTCGATTTACTGCTGCCACATGAGCTTAACGAAAAAACCAGCACTACAGAGAGGAAGAATATTTTTTTCATGGTTATACCTTTTTTTGAGGAATTATGACATATTTTGCTTTCATTGTACTAAATACCACGTTTTCTGCATTAACTAGCTTAATTTCACAGCCAACACGCTGGTGTTTCCCTTTATTTACCTTTTCTTTTATGTAAGAAAAGTCATAAACTTCATTAAATACGGCAATAATGGTTAAATCTTGGTGCATTGCCTTATTCCAGTGTGTTTCATTTTTATGGATAACAATGTCAGCTTCAATAGCGTTTCTATTGCAGGTCAGTTTAATGAGCGACCAAGCAGAAATTATCATTAAAGCGGAACTACTGCCACCAAAAACACTGCCCTTGTCGTTAATATTTGGCGTCAAAGGTGCCTGTACGATTAATTGATCGTTATTAAAGTCAACTATCTTCATCGACATATCCCGAGTTAAAGGGATGTCCTTATATAATTGTTGCTGGAATGTTTTTAACATGAAACTATTCAGAAAGTACTAAGGGATTTGGGATTAATTAATCTGTGGCACTGTGTGGAATCAACAATTTAAAGGAACTTAAATAACTGGATCTGCTTTTTGTGGCTTTGTTTTTTGAATCTTTTTTGTTGGTGTTATCAGTTGTCGCTTTTTCTGAGCTCATTGGCAACTTCTCCGAATCATCTGAGGCAAAACCATCGCAACTTCCAATATCTTGGGCGTAAGAATTTACGGCAAGAAACATCAGAAGCAAGACAAATATTTTCAAATAGAACTTAATCATTGTATAATTCTAGCAACAACGACTACTGTCGTAAACGAATTTAAAAATAAATAGCCGTATTTTTACTAAATTTACTAAAAAACACCAAGTTTAATGCAAAAAACTAATTTCACCCAATCGCCATGGCTTACTGACTTTTGTAACAATTTACGAATTTTTACTTCTATTGTGGTGCTACAAATTGCTGTTTTTATTTATTCTTTTGGCTTTTTGTCATTTGATTTTGAATACCTGCGAAAACTATCCGTATTAACCTTATTGACCCAACTTGTTGGCATTATTATCCTTATTACCCTGTGTAAATTACGTTCATTTTTTAATAAATTAGGTGTTGCCGCGGGGGTATTAATCTTAACCCTTCTGATTATAATTATTACCACTGTTTTGGCTCAACTCATTGGCTATTTAGATTTACAACTCACTTTTAACTTATTTGATGACCAAAACGCAGTTAACTTTATAAACTTTAAACTAACTATCGCTTCGATTATCATTTGTTTGGCGTTAATTCGGTACTTTTATATCCAAGATCAATACAATCAACAAATTCAATCGCTATCAGAGGCACGAATCGGCGCTCTTCAAGCCAGAATTAAACCGCATTTTTTGTTTAATAGCCTTAATTCTATTGCTTCTCTTATATCTATTGATGCGCAGCGAGCAGAAAAAGCTGTCACCGACTTCTCAAGTCTCATGCGTCGAACTTTTACTTACAAAGATCAAACCATCTCAGTTGCGGAAGAACTCAAATGGATTGAACAATATTTAGCTATTGAGAAATTGCGACTGGATGAACGCCTTGATTTTGACATTTTTTGCGAAAAATCCTGTGAAAACCAAATGATTCCAACCTTATCTATTCAACCCTTAGTCGAAAATGCTATTATTCACGGTATCCAACCTTTAGAAGAAGGCGGGTTAATTACAATAAAGATACATTCACATAAGTCTATGTTAAAAATAACTGTTACCAATCCTTACATCACACGAACCAATTCAAACTCAAATGGCATGGCTCTTGTTAATATTAGGGAACGCCTTAAGCTGCAATATTCCACAAAAGCCATGTTAACAACCAAAGGCCACAAGGGTGAATTTGTGGCAACAATTCAGTTGCCCTTATGAATTTTTTAATTGTCGATGATGAACCTCTTGCACGGCTTCGCTTGCAAAAGTTGTTAGAACACTTGGGGTATTCGAATATAATTACGGCTTCAAATGGTGTCAAAGCCATTGAAGCTGTCAGACAAAATCACCCACATGTTATCTTTCTTGATATAGAAATGCCAGTTCTTACGGGCATTGAAGCGGCTCCAAAAATCAAACAATTATCACCCGAGTCTGCTCTGATTTTTTGCACAGCATACGATGATTTTGCCATAAAAGCCTTTGATTTATCCGCAAGTGATTATTTACTTAAGCCCGTTTCACAAGAACGGCTAAAACAAGCCTTGGATAAAATCATTCCAACCGACAACACTCCTTCAATTTCCTTTAGTTACGGTAAGGATTTAGTGAGCTTAAGCATTGATGATATTTATTATTTTATTTCAGAAGATAAAACCACTTATATGTATTGCAGTCTTGGTATGGTTGTTATTGAGCATTCATTAGTGTCCTTGGAGTCTGTTTTGGGTGAACGTGTTGTTCGCATTAACCGAAACGCCTTAGTCAATAAAACAGAGGTTTGTGGAATTCAGATAAAAGAGTCAAAACCTTTTATTAATTTATTGAATTGTGAGCAACAACCCCAAATTAGTCGAAGAAACCTAAGCAAAATCAAAAAACTCATCAAAGAGAATAAATAATTCAATGACAAAAGAAATAACAACAATAACCATTGCCACGCGTGAATCTCCTCTTGCCCTGTGGCAAGCCAAATTTACTGCGGATTTAATTGAAAAAACCTTTCCATACATCAAAACCAAGCTGTTGCCGATGACCACTCGAGGCGATAAAATACTCAATGTTACATTGGATAAAATTGGTGGTAAAGGCTTGTTTTTAAAAGAGCTAGAACAGGCCATGCTTGCCAGAGAGGCAGATATTGCAGTGCATTCCATGAAAGATGTGCCCGCTGCTATGCCTGATGAGTTTACTATTTGCAGTATTTTTACACGCCATGATGCCAGCGATGCTTTTGTTTCCAACACCTACAAATCCATTGATGAACTGTCATATAATGCCGTGGTTGGCACTTCCAGTTTACGCCGCCAATCACAACTTTTATCCTTGCGTCCAGATTTACAAGTCAAAGCCTTGCGAGGCAATGTGCAAACACGTTTAAAGAAACTTGATAACGGCGAATACGATGCTATTATTTTAGCAACAGCGGGATTAGAGCGCATGAAAATGGATGATCGCATTGCCGCAAAGATGTATCCGCCAAACTGGTTGCCAGCCGTTGGGCAAGGTGCCGTTGGTGTTGAATGTTTGAGTACTCGGACTGATTTAATTGAACTGTTTTCTCAACTGAATGATAAAAATACGGCACAATGCATCTGTGCCGAACGCGCCATGAATAAAGAGCTAGAAGGCAGTTGTTCATCGGCTATTGGCGCATCAGCGATCTTCGACGGTGATACCATCAAGATGCAGGCACTAGTTGCCCATCCTGATGGTTCAAAAATCATACGGGTTGAAGATGAAAGCAATGACCCTGTGTTCTTAGGGAAAAATATCGCCCAAGCCCTTTTTGCAAAAGGCGCACAAGAAATTTTAGATTTGGCTCATGACTGAAACCACCATTCTTAACACTCGACCGGAGTTATCCAGCCAGCGTACCGCTCAGATTTTCGAAAACAATGGTTTTTCAGTGATTAACTTACCCTGTATAGCAATAACCGCGACCAACAACCCCAATGAAGTCATTGCCAAACTCAATAAAATTTCGGCAAATGACACCCTCATTTTCACCAGTCAACATGCGGTAACTTTTGCTTATCAACTCTACCCACAGTTAAAATTAATAAAAGAAAACACCGTTATAACTGTTGGAACCAAAACCGCAGAAATTTTAGAGCAACATAGCCACGCAGATATTTGGGTGCCCGAAAAACAAAATTCTCAAGGTGTTATTGAATTATTACAAAATTTAAAAGACATCAAAAGCATCACGCTCATTACTGCAATGAACGGACGTGAAGAAATTCAAGAGTTTGCAGATTCTCACTCCATTGAATTACAACAAATTAACGTTTATCAAAGACAGTTGCCACAAGTCAATTATGATATTTTCAAACAGATAGAACAAACGAATCAGCTTGTCATCTTAGCCACTAGCATCACTACACTCACAAATCTCAAACAGCTTGTACCTAAAGCACTATGGCAATTACTAAAAAATCAAACAATTGCCTGCGCCTCACAACGCATTGCTCAAGAAGCCCTAGCACAAGGCTTCAAGAACATCATCAACACACAGACCGCCAATCCAGAAAAAATTGCACAGCTATTTTAAGCTTATGCGTGCTTGTATACACGTTCTGTGGCAAGCAGAATGCCATGCTCCCTATCGGGTTTGCTGCTCACTCCTCATTGGGGCATCGACTTCAGTCGATGAAAAAAGCTAAAAGAAACTTAAGGTTCAATACTTTTTGAGATGCAAGTTTAGTTGAAGCTAACCGTACTAAACCAATGGACTAAAGAGAGTGTGAAAGTATTCACATTTCAACCCTCTAAATCTAACTGGATTTCTATTTTTCATTTTATTTTCAATCATTTACAAATATTCGCTTTAATATTGATATTTTTGTGTATTATTAAGTGTTTC
>JALSLV010000083.1 GCA_026988115.1 Lysobacterales bacterium
ATTTGATTCAGCCAGGTGTCGTTGTTGAGACCCAATCTCTGCAATATATCGGGCAATTCATCGGGTATATAGCCTTTGTGTTCGTTTATTATGGCTCTGCCTGTGGTTTCCACTAAGCTTAGGTAATCATCTAAGGCAAATGGAATCTCATATTTATTGCTGTTACGTTGACTCGCTCCGAAGGGTTTGAGTTTGGTTTGTTTCTTTAGGGTGCGTTCTTGGATTGAGGTGTAGTCAGATGTTTCAGGAGTTTGCGCCATTTTGGCACGAATTGGGTTTAAATCAACATAAGCCATGCAGGTCAGTAAAGCTTGTTCATCCAATAAAGCTTGAGACTTAAAGCGCCCATCCCAGAACCGACCCTTGCAGTTATCCTCAGCATTTGAACGCCGTGCAATGGATTCATTAATCCCACGCATAAACCACGATATGTCCATTAATCTCTCGCGATACAACTCAATATTGACATAAATCGCATCCAACTCTGCTTTGCTAAGTGCTTCTTTATTATAGTATTTTTCAGTTAGGTAAGACAAATTATACAGCTGTTTCCAACGACGCAAAACCTCACGTCTGTCCCAGTCCTTAGCCTTTTGTTCATCCACAAAAAGCACCACGTGATAATGGTTCGACATCACCGCATACGCACAGCAGTCAATAGCAAAGACATCGGTTTGGGATAAAATTTTCTCGCGAATCCACTCACGACGATGGTCATAATTAACCCCAGTGTACTTATCATCTCCAAACAAAAAAGCCCGACGAACACAACGCACATAGCAGTGGTAATAGGACGTGTCTGATAAAGATATTAAATTTCTTCGAGCTGTTGTCATGTTCCTCTCCTTTTTAACAAGTTAACTTAGTTTTCCCCATTATAGCGCATAATAGATTTTATGTAAAATACAGTGGGTGTCCCTGTAAAACTCTACTATGTAAAATACAGTGGGTGTCCCTGTAAAACTCTATCAATTTTAATATAATTGTCTTTAGTACTACCATATAAAACTTCATCAATTTCAAATAGAATTGATGTCTGCTCTTCAAATTTTTTTGTTTTTTTATAATTTATTACTGTGGCTAAAATTATTAAGTCAGATTTAGTAATTGTTTCTTCAGTAGAATATTTATGTTCAGCTGTACAGGCATAATCTGAATTACTAAAAATAAATAAAATTGTAAATAATAATAGTTTAAGAATCATACGAATTTACTCCAATAATTAATGTGAAGGTTTATAGTTTAAGGGGGTCGGCACCGAATGGCACTAAGTTAAGGGTCCTTAGCATGGTTTTGATAATTTATAAAACTGCTAAATTCTAGGTTTCATGCGGTTTTCAAGTGTGCAAAAGCAGCTTAACTTAGCAGCATTCGGTACTGACCCCTTAAACTGGTTATTTTTTGTTAATTATGCCATCTTCTAATAGAACCTTAATTATTCTCTTTGAAACACCTTTTGCATCACCTTTGTTGGTTGTAAAAAAGTTACCACCTGCACTGATATTGATGTTTGATAGCCAAACAGTTTTACCATTTTTTAAATCAGATAAAGTAGCGGTAAATTCAGCAATGGATTTTGAATGGGTAATATTGGTTGTTGTAGATGTTGTGTTGGCGTTTGCATTGAAACTATTTCCATATGTTGTGCCTTGAATATTGGTGTTTGAATTTGTTCGTGTTGCGTATTGAGTTGTTTTTTTGCTTCTATTTCCCTCGGTAACGGTCAGTATTGAATCAACTTTTCTGTTTAGTAGTATTTGATACATTTCTTCATTTGTCCACTTTCTTGTGGGAGGGAAAATATTTCTTAATGCTGTAATCTTTACTCTTGTTTTAGCAAAATACTTTTTTAAATACCTTTCAGTTTCAATTTGCATTTCATTTGACCTTCCTTTAACTACTAACAAAATATTTTTTGCTTTGTAATTTTGGTAATCTGGGTCAACAAAGCTTTCGTGTTTAACGTATCTAAAAGCATTTGATAGTGTCGATGTAAAAATAAATAATGTTATTGTTAACAGTTTTATCATGTTAAATATCCCCTTGTCTGTGGGCTGCAAGCTCGATAGTGTTAATGTATTCCAATAAATCTAACTAAACACCCTTCATATTGTTTATTATTACTTAGCCTTATTTTTATTTCAAGTAAAAATTGAAGTAACTGAAATACCACCGATAGACAGGGCTCACCATTCGTGAAGGTTTAATTTTGTTGGGTTGTTGGCTTTAGAGACTATGAAAGCATTATGGGGCGAAAGAAAAAAACTCGATAAATCTGGGATTTATCGGGTTTACTATTTCTTAAAATAAACGAAAGTTTATTTTCTTCCGTATCTCTGACGGAACTTATCAACACGTCCACCAGTATCAGCAACTTTTTGTTTGCCTGTGTAGAATGGGTGTGATTTTGATGAAATTTCAACCTTGACTAAAGGATATTCATTGCCATCTTCCCAAACAATTGTTTCCTTTGAGTGCATCGTTGAACGAGTCAAGAATTTAAAGTCAGATGATAAATCTTGAAAGACAACTTCGTTGTATTTTGGGTGTATACCTTGTTTCATAATATTATTTCCTAAAAACTAGCGCTTATGAATTAAACTGCTATAAAATTTGAACGGCACATGATAATGCTATCTATTGCCGTTGTAAACGATTTAATCCTCTTTTTTACTGCTATTTTTCAATTTCAAGCCATTTATATCTAAATCCACGTCAAAGTGCTCCATTAAACTGCCTAATTGAGACATCAAAATAGTGCCGTCAATGTTAATCAAAACCAGTTCATCGTCATCATCCAAGGCGTAAACACTCAGGGATTTAAAGTTTTCCTTATCCATTTTAGCCAACACATAAACCAAAGAATCGTCTTCCTTAACTTTTGCTAGCACTTCGTACCCATTTGTTTTTTTCAATTCAGCCAATGCCGTTATTTTGCTTTTTAGAGCCTGAAAATTATTTGCCTCTTGCAGCTCATAAACGGTCACTTTTATGGAGTCTAGTTTGGATAATATTTGTGCAATGCCTTGTTCTTCATTTTCTGTTGCAGAAGAAAGCAATCCTAGCATCATTGCTCCTAAGTTGATTTCTACCGTTGGTTCAGAACCCACAATTGAAGCCAGTGAGATTTCCGGTGTTTTCGGGCTTTGCGGCGAGGGCGGTTGTGCTAATGTAGGCGATGAACATAGCATTGCCATTAATAAGGTGTAAACTGTTCTTTTCATAATATTCATTCCTAATTTAAAGCGATGCGTAAGTTTTTGCTAAAGGTTTTATTAATCCTGGTCTAATGCCATTGGTGTTGACTGCGGATAATGATTTCATCGAAACTTGGTTAATGTAGTGCATCGCTACTTGTAATTCTGCTTGAGCTTGCATCAGTTGCTCTTGTTGTTGGTGTTTATTTGCGGCATTAATCACCCATGTTGAAACAAAAACCATGGACAGTCCTGCCATTGCTATTTTTGGATTAAACCAAGGCGATTTTTTTTGAGTGGCAATTTGTGCATATAAATTCTGTTTCATGCTTGGTGGGCATCTTCTCTTACTTGCACATTCAAAGTAATTGTCCAGTTCATTTTGTACTTTTTGTTCTAATCGTGTTTTCATAATTTTTTTCTTGTGTTATTCCCTTTAAGCGACATCCATTAATTTTTCTTTCAAGCTGTTTCGTGCGCGGTGCAAGTACACTTTAATTTGTTGAACATTCAAGTCCAAAACATCTGCCAATTGTTGGTAGCTTAGGTGGCTAATTTCTCTTAACACTATAAGCGATTTATACGGTTCTTTCAATTCTTCTATTGCAGCAGATATGTGTTCTGACAATTCTGCATTTTGCAATTCATCACAAGCTGAACGCGCAACTTGCGTCTCCAACAAACTGTGCTGTTGGTATTTGGCTTCATGCACGCGACGTCTTATAATATCCAAACATTGATTTTTTGCCACACGGTATAACCATGCTTTGGGTTGTTTTGTGCCTTTTTCTTTGGCTTGCCATAATTTCATAAAAGAATCCTGCACAACCTCTTCTGCCTCCAAGCTGTCTTTTAACATTTGGTAGCATACTGCATAGAGACCGTTCTGATTTTTATTTACCTGTAGGCGGAACCAAATGTTCATGTATGCCGTTTTTTCCTATTGTTTTAGGCTAATAACGTATATTATGTCACTTTGTTACAAATTACTTTAATTTTTTTGTTTATGTCAAATGTTACCATTAATTCCGACAAAATATTTTTATTCAAGCAATGGAATAAAAATATTTTCAAGCTAAATCTGAATACCGGCTCTGTAATTATGATGCCAAAACCACCAGGAGGTGTTCAGCTCACGACTTACGTCGAATTTTTAAAATCATTAAAGGTAGATTGCGTTGTGTCGCTACTACAACAAGCTGAAATGGAACGATTTTCACTGATTCAAGAAGGTCAACAATGCCGTGAGATGAATATTGACTTTATTCACTTTCCCATTCAAGACCACAACGTTCCACAATTTTTTTTACCTTATAATCAACTCATTGAGAAGTTGCTGCGTTTGGTGAACGAAAATAAAACAATTGCCATTCATTGTTATGCGGGCATTGGCAGAACAGGTTTAACAGCTGCATCCTTATTAATCAAAAAGGGTATCCAAGTAGACATGGCCTTAATGAAATTAAGTAAAATCAGAGGGTTAAAAGTCCCTGAAACAATAGATCAAATTACATGGTTGCATCGGCACAATAAACAATTACTCGGGAGTTTTTTATGAAAACCAATATCAAGACAATCAGTCTGACTTGTGTTATTTTAATGTTATTCAGTTGTGGTAAACCAACCGAAGTTAAACCCAACTTAAAAACACAATTGGCTCAAGCCTTGTATCTTAAAGATTTCAACGCAACACAAAGTTTACTCAAAAACATTAAACTCAGTGAAACAACGCGAAGTTTAATTGAGGCAAACAAAGCCATGAACCAAGGCAGTGAACCAGCCTTACAAAAACAGCTTAATGACTTAACACCCTCTTATAATCAGATGAAAGCTTCACAGCAACTACTGTACAATCAATTACATCAATGGCTGTTACTCAAGCAAATTTACCGCACAGAAATTGCTCCACCTGTTCGCATTTTGCAACGAGAACAGCTCTATCTCGCGCCCAGCCATATTAATTTTAACGTTTGTCAAACCACTCCGGCACGATGTGCTAGCCAACAACGCACCGCCTTGGCTAAAATCATCAGCCCTGAAAAAACAACCCAAGAAATAAAAAAAATGGCACTTAAAGACCCATGTGCGAATTTGTCAAACACACTTAAAAATAGCACTTTTGCTAATCGTTGTTTGGACAGCAGTAAGGGCAGTTTGCGAATTGAATTGTTGCCTAAACCTTTTTTGACTCAATCCAAGTGGCTGGAGCTTATTTCAAATGAATAAACTATTTGCAGTTGTTTTGTTTTCGTTTTTTGCTGTCGCACAAGCCTGTGAAAAAGGCAATATTTACCCAGATAAGGGTTTTCCAGAAATTGAAATCATAACATCCATGGGCACTATTGTTATCGAGTTGGATCGAAACAGAGCACCAATAACGGTTAATAATTTTTTACAATACATTAAATCAGGTGCCTATAAAAACACAATTTTTCATCGAGTAGAAAAAGACTTCGTCATTCAAGGAGGGGGTTATTATAAGGATTTTAAAGAAGTTGATTCGTGTGGGAAAATAGTTAATGAATCGGGTAACGGTTTAAAAAACACCCGTGGCACTGTTGCCATGGCGCGTTATGACGACCCGCATTCGGCAAGCTCTGGGTTTTATTTTAATCTTGCCGATACGCCTTCATTAGACCCCAATGCCAAAAATTGGGGATATACGGTTTTTGGAGAAGTTGTTGAAGGCATGGAAATCCTTGATGCCATTTCGCACGTTAGGGTTGGTTACAGTAAAAAAATTGACGCTGTTAATGTACCCATTGAGCCAATAATTATTAAGGACATAACAGTCAATTAAGTCTCCCCAAATCCCGTTTTCTCTATCGGGGTTTTTGTGTTTCTAATTTTTTAATCATTTTATGCAAATAAGTTTCGCTGTAATTTTCTTGTTGAGCAATTTTCTTAATTTCGATTAAAATTGCTTTCGCCTCATCAAGTCGGTTAATTGCTTGTAAAAATTGTGCGTATTGTATTTTTATTTTTAAGGCACTAATATGAGTGTTGGGATGAATTTTACTGTTTGCGTTTATGGCTTTATGAAAATATTCATCGGCTTTTTCTTCATTAGTTGTGTTTTATCGTTCGTCATTTTTCTTGTTTTAAGTTCTGGATTATGTCATCAATAGCTTTATCATCAATATTATTATTTTCAATGATAGTTGAAACGGTATCAATAATTTCTTTCATCTCAGTAATTTGACCGTATTCTTTCAAAAATTGTGCATATTTTAATTGTATTTTTAAAGTAACGGGGTGTAGTGGAGAGAATATTTCAGAATAAGATTTTATCGATTTATTAAAAAATTCATTAGCTTTTTTTTGACGTTTTAATTGAGCATAACAACTTGCAATATCAAATTGTAAAATCGCATGTTTTGGATTGTTAGTTTTAAGATTATTGTTCTTTTCTTGAGTTAAATATAATTCCAAAGCTTTATCATATTTACCTGCTTGTTGATAAATTTTAGCTAAAACATAATCACTACCGTAACGAACGGGATTATTTTCCTCAAACATATCATGAGTATTTTTTATAGCTAATTTAGCAAGTTTTATAGCTTGAGTATGTTTCCCTAGAGTGCTCATAGCCCGAGCCAAATGTTGCTGGGTGAGAATTGTAGTTCTGTGTTTTTCACCTAGGGTTTGAAGCTGAATTTTATAAATATCCTGTAATAATCTTTCGGCTTTTTTGGTTTTAGTTATTGCATTGTAAAAAGCTGCTAAATTGGTTTTTGCTTCTAACGTTTCTATGTGGTTTAACGGATAATTTTTTTCATAAATTACAACTGCGTCAGATAGTTGTTGCTCTGCATCTTCTAGTTCATTCTTTCGGTAAGATAGTATTCCTAAACTGGTTAAAGCTTTTGCCACTTTTACATTATTTTTTCCATATAATTGGAGAAATATTTTATAACTTTCTTGTGCCGACTTTAGTGCTTTGACCATATCCCCTTTTGATAAATAAATATCTGAGAGTTGAATAAGTGTATCTCCCAAATCAGGATGCCTATTGTTCAATATAAATCTCATTTGCTTTATTAAATCTTTGTTTATAGATAGTGCTGTATCATAATCTCCTTTTTTTATAGAATATAAAACCAAATCTTTTTTTAAGCCCAGTGTATATGTGTTGTTTTTAGTAAGGGTTGTTTTATTTAAGGCTTCATTTAGAGTGTTAATCGCTAATTTGAAGTTAGATTGTTGAAAATAAATGGATGCAATAACGCGCTGCTTTTGGATATATTCTTCATCTGACGTTTGTTTATCCTTAATTAATTTTGTTTCTGCAAATGCCTCTTTAAATTTCCCTTCACCTATTAACATTTTTGTTTTTATTAGGTGAAATCTAATTCGATCAGAGCTGTTTTTTATATTTGAAATATTAACTTTTGACATAAGCTTAATTAACTCATTTTCTTGAGAACTTAATTGCAAAAAATGAGCTAGAAATGACAAAGATTTACTGTCATTCTTTTCAATAGCAAGTGATTGTAATATCATGTTAATCGCTTTGTCCAAAAATCCTAATTGACCATAAGCAATACCGATACTTTGGTATAAATCAAACTTGATTTTATCATCAATATTTGAGTTTTGTTGTATTTTGTCGGTTGCTATTTTTAATATGTCTTGTGCAGAAATATTTAATCCTTCGTTTACATTGGGGTCTGTCACTTCAAAAGCATCCAACATAAATTGCTTAACGCTTTGGGCTTTGGCGGATTCTATTTTTATTTGGTGGTTTTGCCATAAAGTTACGCCCAAACTTAAAATCAAGGTGGATAACAGTGAAAGCAAACTAATAAACAACGCTTTGCGGCGTTTGGCAAACTTTCCCAGTCGATAAAACACCGATTGTGCCGTTGCGGTAACGGGCAAGTCTTGCAAGTAGTTATTTAAATCATCCGCAAAGGATTGCATGCTGGGGTAACGGTCATTGGGGTTTTGTGCCAATCCTTGGTGCAGGATGTTTTTCAAGTCTTTGTCTATGTTTAATGATTTAAGGGTTACGGCGATGGCTTGTTCGTCTTTTTCACAGGATTTAATGAGTCTGTCTTTGGGCAGGAATTTTTTTCCATAAAGCAATTCCACTGCCACCACAGCGAGTGAGAATATATCGGTTTTGGTGCTAATTTTTTCTGAGTTGACTTGTTCTGGCGCAGCATAACTTGGCGTTAATGCCATGATGGTGGTTTTATCTGTGGCACGTGTGTTGTTGATGAGTTTGGCAATACCGAAATCAACTATTTTCAATTGTCCTGTTTTATCAATCAAGATATTGTCGGGTTTTAAATCGCGGTGAATAATAAGGTTGGCGTGCGAATAGGCTAAAGCTTGTGCACATTGCAAAATGAGGTTTATTTTTTCTTTGGTCGAAAGGTTGTGTCCGTATTTGTTTATTGGCAAGGCTTCATCTATCAACTCCATTACCAGATAGGTGGCTCCATCTTCGGCTTTACCTCCATGTAACATGTCGACAATATTGGCATGGTTGAGTTCTGAGAGTATTTTTTGTTCACTGATAAAGTGTTCCAATAATTGCGGCGAATAACTTTTGGGAGAAAATATTTTTATGGCAACTAGTTTTTGTGGCTCAACATCTCTGCGTTTGGCTTTAAAAACATACGACATGCCGCCTTTGCCTAACTCTTCTAACAGCCGATAGTCGCCCAAGTCATCGCCAACCTGATAATTAATCTCTCGTGGGCTTTTATTTAGGTGTTGGGGTGAAAAGTTTTTATCGATGTACTGGGAGGCTTGGTTGCCCGCATTGACTAAGGTGATGACCGCTTGCTTAAGTTCATAGCTGAGGTTGTGGATGCTATCGACATGCTCAATGGCATCGGAAACGGGTAATTCGGAGATTTCTTTGTATATCTCTACGGCTTGTTTCCACAGTTGTGTTTTCTCGTTTGTCATTTTTTTAATGCTCCCCTAACAATAAACCTTATTTCGCTTTTGACTCCAAAATCATGACACTCAATCTTTGCAATTCTATTTTGCTAATGCCAGTAATAACGCCTTTGCTTGATTCCAAATGCGAATCGTTTGCCGTTCTGATTTTCCTATGGCAAGGCTAATTTCTGGAAAGGTCATGGTCAATATAAGTTTATAGTTCAAAATTTGAGCATAGAGGGCATCTATTTTTTCTATTTTTTCTAATAAAAGATCCAACTCTAAAATCTTAAAGTCAATATCTGGCTCGCCAACAAGTTCGGTAAAACTACTGGTCACATCTACAGAAGCTCTTTTAAATCTCAGTTTAGAACGGTAAACATCCACTAATAATTGCCGCATACTGATGGATAAACAGTTTAAGAAGTGTTCGCTGTTTTTTATATCGATTTTATTTTGTTGGGTCAGCTTGACATAACAGTCATGGGTTAAGACCGTTGGTGTAATAGTTTCACCTGTATTGAGCTTGTCAATTTGGTATTGGGCAATGCGCTTTATGTCTTCATACAAACGCGAATAAATATCCGATAATAGCTCCTTATTACCCGATTTTACTTTTTGCAACATTACGGTTATAGGTTCTTGATGCATGATGGATTGTTCTAATTTTTGTTTATTTTACTTAAATTTTCACTTCTGTGTCATGTTTTTTAACGTTAAATCGGAAAGAAGGGCATAAGGAATTGCAATTCCGTATTTTTTATTAAATGTTTTTTGGAGAAAATTATGAAAAAATTTATTTTATTTGTGTTATTGCCCGTCTCGGGATTACTGCAGGCAGATGATGGCATATATGCCATCAATCAAAGTTGCAAAGACTTGGGTTGTTTTGCAGGAGATGCTGCTGGATTTCCTATTACCATAAGCCAACCTGGCAGTTATAGATTGACTTCAAATTTAGTCACTACTTTTGTTAATACTAATGTGATAGAGATTACAAGCAGCAATGTAACCATTGATTTAAATGGTTTTGCAATTATTGGTCCGCGTACGTGTACAGGTTATGGATTATTAACACTGCCATCAACAGATCCACTGTCTTGTACAAATGCGGGCATGACTTCTGATGGCATCAATGGCTCAAACAGTGTCGATAGTATTGTGATTAAAAATGGTACGGTTAAAGGCTTTGATTCTGGTATAGCTATTTTAGGAGGAGCCCAACGTGGCAATATGGTCATCAATGTTATTGCTGAAGAAAATCAAGAAGGCATCTTAATAGCCAATGGCATCATAAAAGACTCTCAAGCCAATAGAAATATTAGCCGAGGTTTTGGTAGTATTGCAACAGGAAATGAAAATGGCGCTTTGATTGTCAAAGACTCATCCGCTTATGGAAATTTTGCATTTAGTGCTTATGCTCATGTGTGCAGTAATGTATTTTTTAGAGACAATGGTATAACCAATAGCAATAGTGGTGGTGATTCCCAATGCACTTATTACACCAACAATAGTTATTGTCAGGTTCCTACTGCTAATTGCGTCAACTAGGAGATAGCCATGAAGATTTTTAAAACAATTAACCTAACATTGTTGTTGTACGCCTCGGTGGGAGTCAGTCAAGTTATTCCCAGTTACCTCAGTGAAGTGGATTATAGCAGTAATATTGATTATACCAATTTAACCCCTTTATCTCTCCTTCATAATCAAGTTGCGGTGGATACTTTCGGCAGTGTCAATTCTCAGGCATCACCCACTAACATAGAAAATATCCGCGGAGCCAGAGTCGATGGCTACCATCAGGATCAAAATGGGTTTAAATATTTTTCTTTTGATACAGACATCACATTTAATGGAAATTTCGTCTCTAAAAATGACATTATCAGGTGCGATAATGCTTCTTGCAGTAATGACACCCTCTATTTTGGTGTGTTTCTTACTGAAACTTTTAATATCAATGCTTTTACTATAGACCCAGCCAACGGTAATGTACTCTTCACCGTCGATACTGCGTCCTATTTGACTCCGAGTATGCCAGTTTATCCCTCCAGTATTATTCGATACAATTCGGCGGGGGCAGTTAACTTTTCTTACGAAGCGACCCCTTTTGCAGATGATCCGACAAAGAATATCGATGCCTTAAGCTATTTACCCAATAATAATTTCTTATATAGCTTAGAAAATGACGATAAACTTAATCTAATTTACCTTTATAACACTTCAACTTCCACCAGTGCCGTGGCGTATACGCCACTTAGTTTTAATAGTTCCACCAGTGGTCGTTTAGACATTACCTCATTGATGGCAACTTTTAATGATGATATTTTTAATGATGGCTTTGAATAACTTTTTAGATGAGAGCGTCTCATCACAACAATTTTTGGAGAAAAAAATGAAAAAAATAATTTTACTTTTACTAATAAGCATTTCGGGCTTTACCCATGCTGCTAATGGTGTGTTTGTGATTAATGATGTCTGTGTGAACTTTGGGTGCTTTACAGGTGATGCCAATGGTTATCCCGTAACCATTACCCAACCAGGCAGTTATATACTCACTTCAAATCTCACTTCAACGAGTGAAACAGTAGGAATAATTGAGATACAAGCAAGTAACGTAACGCTTGATTTAAATGGCTTTGCCATAATCGGACCAAAAACATGTACAGGTTCAGGTGTTTCATTAAATTGCACACTACCAAGCATGGGTGCCGATGGCATTAAAGCCAGTGGTACTATCAATAATATCACGGTAAAAAATGGCAGTGTTAGAGGTTTTGAAGATGGTGTTGCTATTATTACGGGCTCTTATTTTGAAAATCAAATTATGAATATTCAAGCAACTGAAAATGATAGAGGCATTACTTTACACAGTGGCACTATCAGTGATTGCCAATCCAATAGGAATGCTAAATATGGATTTTCTAGTGCAATTTCAGCTTTTAATAATGGCTATTTAAAAGTCAAAGACTCTTACGCTTATGGTAATTTTTTACATAGTATTCATGCAGAAGTGTGCAGCAATGTCTTTTTCCTAAATAATGGCTCAAATAGTAGCGCTGATGCTGATTGTGGTTTTTATACCGATGAAAGTATTTGTAAAGATGCGCGTTGTATAGGGCTTTAACATTCGTTCTTGTGTTAAATATTACTGATTATAAGAGATAACAAATGAACTGTTTCGATAAAAAAAGAGTAAGCCCAAATCCCGATAGTAAAATGCGGATTAGGCTTACTATTTTAACGCTATTTTTTTTTATTAGATATGATGTTTTGACCTGTCCATCCTAATCTACGTGGATTATGAAAGGCAGTATAATATATTGTCTTTGCATACCATAATTTAGAGGACAGGTCATGAACCATATTACCAAACTATTAGA
>JALSLV010000084.1 GCA_026988115.1 Lysobacterales bacterium
CTGTCCCCTAAATTATGGTATGCAAAGACAATATATTATACTGCCTTTCATAATCCACGTAGATTAGGATGGACAGGTCAAAACATCATATCTAATATTACCTGCGGTTTTGCTCAGCCAATTTCAATCTGAGAACAACGTCTGCCTTACATGGGGATGGGTATTTACATAACTTCCAATAGTTTATCGGCGACTCTAAATGAATTAGCATAGATGGTGAAAGTCGGGGTGACGCTACCGCCATTTGGCATAAAACTACCATCAGTGACATAGAGGTTATTCGTTCCGTGTACACGGCAATCGGCATCAAGAGCTGAAGTTTTGGGATCGTTACCAAAGCGCAATCCTCCTGCCATAAGGTTTGAGGTTGGGTCTGTCCAAACATTACCTACGGCATCATCTGCACCCATGGCTTTCATCATTTCTACGCCTTTATCGACGACATATTGTGCCACTTTGACATCGTGCGGGTGAAAACCCACTTTGACCTTTGCAACAGCATCCCCCCATTTGTCGGTAGTGGATTCGTCAAGTGATATGTTGCAATCATCGTTTGGCAACCAATCACAAAAGACTTCAAATTTAAAATCTTTAGATTTGGTAAAGGCAGATTTTATGTTTTGTTTGAGTTTTGTGCCCCACAATAATTCGCCATCATCAAAACGCAAGGGATGTGTGTCAGCCGTTGGTGAAGGAGGGTCAAAAACAAAGTCGATGGTTCCCCCTTTTATGGGTTTTTCGGCAATGCTTTTATCATCAATAACATACCAATCTTGTAAGGAACGATTGAAAAAAGGTCCACGTACCATTAACTCAGCGCGTTTATCTTTTGGTAGTTTGGTTAAGTCAAATGTACCATGGCCTGTGCCTCCCGCACAGCAATGCAGATTTTTGCCGATTTGGTTGTTTTTATTGCCAATACCATTGGGATGCGAGTTACTTTTTGATGCCAGTAGTAGTCGAGATGATTCGATTGAATAACAGGCCACAACCACTTTTTTGGCATTGACCTGAACAGTTTCACCCTTTTCATCGTAATAATTAACCGAAGTGGCATTGCCATCAGCATCGGTATTTATTTTGTAAGCTTTCGCATGGGTAATAATTTCGCAATCACCTGTTTTGACGGCATCATCCAATAAGGCTGCGCGCGCTGAAGCTTTTGCGCCAGAATGACAGCCATAGCTGCCACAATATCCCGAGTATTCGCATGAGTTTCTGTTGTTGTGGGGTTTTGATAAAATACCACGTGACATGATTAAGGGCGTAAACCCAATTTTATGAGCCGCTTCATCAAACCAACGTGCTATGGGGTGTTCTGCTGTTGGTGGAAAAGGAAAGTCAGGTGTTGAACGGGGTTCTAAAAATTTATGTGGACGAACTTTACCCGAAACGCCAACGAGTTTTTCGACCTTGTCGTAGTAAGGCTCCATATCTTCATAACTAATAGGCCAATCCGCAATATTGGCTCCTTGGATTGGACCAAATTTTGTTAGCAGTTTAAAGTCAATTGGTTTTAAACGGTAAAAATAGGCACTCATAAAATTGCTGGCACCACCGACTATATTGCCACCCCAAAACTGCGATGTAGTGGATTCTGAAAAATTTCCATCATCGTTTGGTTCGGATAAAATATGGGGTTCTTGTGATAATTTGGACCGAAATTTGCGTCTGCGTCCAAGCATCTCGTCCTTTTTAAAATCCTGCTCGTTATACCAAGCACCTTTTTCTAATACGATAACTTTGTGTCCAGCATTGGATAATTCGTAAGCAATGGGAGCCGCTCCCACGCCACTACCGACAATACAAATTTCGCATTCTAAGGTTTTCATTATTCAAAATCCCGATAAGTTTTGCCTTGGATGGGGTGCGGAAACCCTCCTTGGTGTTCTAACCACTGCCACCCGATTTGATTGGTGTTGCCACCATAGAAAGGGTCGAGTGTGACGGCTTCAACTACGTAATACAAGAGAATTGAAACCCAGTTTCGTCCCGCTTCAGAATTAATAGTTTGGGCAATGAGTTTATCTTGCCCTTCGTTATTAACAAGACGGAAGCGTTTCCCAGACTCATCTTGTGCTAATTGGTTAAGCCAACCAATGCCTTTGATGATAAATTCTGGATCGCCATCATTAATGTTAACCTCATCAGTCATTGCCCATTCAAGATAGGTTGTAATATTGAGGTCATTGGCACTTGGCCCATCACCATCATCGGGAAACAGTCGCATAAATATTGCATCTAAGTCCAGTTTTTGTTCGGCATTAAAGGTTTGTGTTGGTATTTTAACTGTAGGAATTGTGGATTTAACTTTTGGTTTTGTAACATTAGTTGCATCAACTGATGGCTTGCAACCTGAAATGCTGGCAAGTAAGGAAACCGCTGCTGCCGATTTAATAAAGCTTCTGCGGTTAATGCCAGTCGTCCAATGCGCTTTAAAAGCCATTATTGCAGGCTTTTTAATTAAATAATGGGCATCACCTGCTGATTTTGAGTGGTATTTCATGCTCTTTGATTGACCTCATTAAATAATGCCATGAATAAATGAATATAAGAGTAAAGGGTTTTAACTAAGTTGTGGTCTTTTTTATTCCAATTTGCAACGTGTTTTGATAAATCATCTGGGACACCATCACGGTGAACAATCGTCCCTGTGATATCAATAATAAATTCGGTTGGTACACCGTGGACATTGTATAAATCAGTAATAATTTCGCCTTCGTCGAAGCTTAACATATAATTAATGTGGTGTTTCTTTTGAAAACTTAAAGACTCTTGGATTGAATCATCACGAGAAGTATTTATTGCAATTATTTTAATATCATTGGCTAAATTGTTTTGCACCATTTTAAGTTTAGGAATTTTTTTCATGCAAAAGTGGCACCAAGTATTCCAAAACACCACATAGACACTTTGTTTGCCTTTGTAATCACTAAGCTTAAAATGTTTTCCATTTATCGAAGTCATTTCAAAATCAGGGGCGGCATCTCCCTCGTTAGGACGGTAGGCTAGCGATGATGTGCTTATAACAAGGAGTAAAAGTAGTGTAAATGTGCGATGCATAAATTATATTTAAAAGTAAGTTAACAACTTAGACCATAATACCTCAAAATAAATCACATGTGTTTAACATTTTATTAAAATAGTATTTATACGGCATATGTAGACTGTATAATCAATATCACAATTAACACAGTTTATAAAATGTTTAGTCAAAAGCAGTATTACAAGTTTAGTGCCTATGGTTTTTTGAAAAACCTAAGGTTCTTTGATGCATTTTTGCTTTTATTCTTGGTTGATAAAGGTTTGAGTTATACCCAGATTGGTGTTTTGTATGCTCTGCGAGAGGTTGTTATTAATGTCTTTGAGGTGCCATCAGGACTCATAGCTGATTCCTATGGGCGTAAAAATGCCTTGTTGTTATCTTTCATATTATATATTGATTCTTTTTTGTTGTTCTATTTTGCAAATGATTTCTGGTGGTTTTTGCTTGCCTTTGGCTTGTATGGCGTTGCCGATGCTTTTCGTTCGGGCACACACAAAGGCATGATAATGGATTATTTGAAATTACATGATTGGCAATCCCATAAGATTAACTATTATGGTCATACACGCTCATGGTCGCAAAAGGGTTCGGCATTGTCATCGCTTATTGCGGGTTTAATTGTCTATTTTGGTGGTGATTTTAAGCTGGTTTTTCTTTATTCTATCGTACCTTATGTGGTTAACTTGTTTGTCGTAGCTTCTTATCCCAACAATATCAATCATGCCAACAAACCTGAACAAAGGCGAATAGGGCTAACATCAAAAACTCTGATAACCGTATTAAAACAAGCCGAAGTGGTCAAACTGATAAATTCGGCTGCATTGCATACCGCTTATTTGAAAGCGATTAAGGATTATATTCAACCACTAATAGTTCATGTGGCAGTGCTTATTCCTTTGATGAGTCAGCAACCAATTGAGAAGAAAAATGGTCTGATTATTGGGGTGATTTATTTCTTTATTTATCTGGGCACGTCACGCGCATCACGTATGGCATCGGTTTTTTATGGGAAAAACAAGATAAAGAGCTCAAACCTCACCTTATTATTAGGGTTTGCGCTTGGTCTCTTATCAGGTTTATTTTACCTAATGGATTTATGGGTTTTTGCTTTGTTGTTATTTGTTGGTGTGTATTTGGTGGAAAATTTACGCAAACCCATTTTAACTGGAATCATCTCAGATAACGTGCCTAATGAAATATTGACTTCGGTACTATCTGTGCAGTCATTAGTCAAAACGGTAATGACGGCACTGATTGCTTTGTCCCTTGGCATCCTTGCCGATAGCTTTGGTATTGCAGTGGCTTTTATCTGCGTGTCAAGTGCACTGTTGCTGTTGGTGTTACTGTTAAACTACGCGCTCAAAGTGAGCAGTAAAGTGCCTTAAAAATTCAGGTTCTTTGGTAATTCTTATGCCTTTTGATTGCTTTTTTTCTTTGATGATTTCTTCAAAGGTTTCAATCACATAATCGATATGACTTTGGGTGTAAACGCGTCTTGGGATCGCCAATCTGACCAGTTCCATGGGAGCGGGTACTAACTCGCCATCTTTATCATACCTGCCAAACATCACCGAACCAATTTCACAACCACGAATACCACCTTTGATGTATAAATCACAGGCAAGAGCTTGTCCAGGATATTGATTAATTGGGATGTGTGGATAAAATACTTTGGCATCAATATAAACGGCATGTCCACCGATTGGGCGCATAACGGGCACACCCATTTCGTGTAATTTATCCCCTAAATAGGTTGTGCTGGTAATGCGGTAATGCAGGTAATCTTTGTCAAATACTTCGACTAGTCCTATGGCAAGTGCTTCCATATCACGCCCCGATAAGCCTCCATAGGTAACAAAACCTTCTTTGATAATTAAAGTATTAGTGCACGAGTCAGCAATTTCTTTGGATTTTAAAGCAATAAATCCACCCATATTAACCAGTGCGTCTTTTTTGGCACTCATGATACTGCCATCGACTAAATCAAACATTTCTTGGGCAATTTTGCGGTATTCTACATTTTTATAGGCGGCTTCGCGTTGGGCGATAAAGTAAGAGTTTTCGGCAATTCGGCAACAATCCAGCAAATAAAGCACGCCGTATTTGTCACAAATAGTGCGCACATCTTTAGCGTTTTGCATGCTTACGGGTTGTCCGCCTCCTGAGTTATTGGTCACGGTTAAAATGACTGCGCCAATATTTTGAGCACCGTATTTGATTATGGCAGCTTCGAGTTTTGCTATGTCTATGTTGCCTTTGAATGGGTGTTCTAATGCGGGTTGTTGTCCTTCTTTGGTTAGGCAATCAATTGCCATTGCTCCACCGTATTCAATGTTAGCGCGGGTGGTATCAAAGTGGGTGTTGCTGATAAATACTTTGCCTTTGCCGCCAAGTTGGGTGTATAAAATGCTTTCACCAGCACGCCCTTGGTGTGTTGGTATGACGTATTGGCAACCAGTTAAATCACGTACCGCATCGCGCATACGCTCCCAACTTCGCGCACCGGCATAAGACTCATCACCGCGCATGATGCCCGCCCATTGTTCGGCACTCATGGCAGATGTGCCACTATCGGTGAGTAAGTCGATAATGACTTTTTTGGATTCGATTAAAAATAAATTGTTGTGTGCTTGTGCCAAAAATTCAATGCGCTGCTGTTGGCTTGTCATTTCAATCGGTTCAACTGATTTGATGCGGAAAGGTTCTATAATGGTTTTGTGTTTCATTTCAATCTTTTCTCTTTTTGCTGGTGTTTATGCCAGTTTCTAAATCTTTCAAAATACCGTTGTGAATGTCGTAAATCCAGCCATGTATAGTTAAATCGGCGCCATCATTCCAGGCTTTATTGACGATGGATGTGTTACAGACGTTTTTAACTTGTTCGATAACGTTGAGTTCACACATACGGTCATAACGTTGTTTGCCTCTAAGTTCTTTTAGTTCTTCCTTGTTGAAACGAGCAACATCTTCGATATGCCCAAGCCAGTTATCAATCAAACACACTTTCTTGGTTTTGTGTCCTGATTTGGTTTTCTCCATAGCAGCTTTAATACCCCCGCAACCGTAGTGACCACACACAATAATGTGTTTTACTTTTAAGATATCGACAGCAAATTGTATGACCGATAAGCAATTTAAGTCTGTATGCACAACAACATTGGCAATATTGCGGTGCACAAACACTTCGCCAGGGGCTAAGTTAACGATCTGATTTGCAGGAACGCGTGAGTCAGAACAACCAATCCATAAGTATTCTGGAGCTTGTTGGTTACTGAGATTTTTAAAAAAAGCGGGGTCTTCTTTTTTTATTTTTTTTGCCCACTCCTGATTGTTTTTGAATAAGTTTTTAAGTGATTTCATGAAACTCATTATACCATTTTATGAAGGTAAATGGGTTGATAAAAATCAACTTGCTTGTGTACTGTTATTCGAATGAATCCGAAAACATCGCATCAACATCCAATAAAGAAGCAGATCCTGCATTCGGTTTTTGTACAGTATTATCATCAAAATTAGCTCCCACTATTGCCCACCTGTCACTCAAAGCAACGGAAAAACCATATTGAGCACTACTACCTGGATCAGATTGAGGCAACAGGGTACGCGTCCATATACTACCATCGTATTCAAACACAAATGCCAAACCTGGATTTCCAAAAGGACTGTTAAGCATCCTTCCATGAAAATTACCTACCAATGCCCTGTCTTGTTTTAAACTAACAGCATTGCCAAAGTTTGCATTATTCGTACCACCAATATTGGCACCAGTAGTGGTGAATTTTTCAATTTGATTCCATATAGAAGCGTTTTCATCAAACTCGTAAAGATAAGCCGAACCAGATCTATTCTGATTTGTCCCTCTATCACGAAAAGCACCAATCAGTGCACGATTTTGATACAAACTTACCGAATACCCATACGAATTAGCACCTGTAAAGTCACTTGCTGATAATTGAGTTTGTTCTAGATTGGATAGGTTTTCAAATATTGTCCCATAGCCTTCACTATTATTAAAAGGCCCGGTATCAGTGCCTACTAATATTCTATCCTCATAAACACTGACCGAAAAACCGAATTTATCATCTACAACACTATTATCATCAACCAAAGTATCTCCTTGTGTCCATTGCATTGTGATATTATCATAAGTAAAAACATAGGCAGCACCGGTATCGGTATTGACCCCAGGAGAACCAACCGCAAGATTGTCACCATATAAACTCACCGCCGTTCCAAACCTGGCATCAACCACAGGCATGACTGCAACCAGTTTATCAACTTGTGCCCAAACGCCTTCATTTAGTTCAAAAACATAGGCAGCACCTGCGTTGGACAATCCACCTGTATTTATAATATTTGCACCGACAACCAGTCGATTATTGTCAATACTGACACTGTGACCAAAGCCATCATCTCCATCAGTGTCATTGCCAAACAACTTCTGTGTTTGCACCCAGCCATTGGCGCTGTATTTGAAAATATACACAGCACCAGCAAGTGTTCCTCTTTCGTCATCTTTAATGGTTCCAACCGCAGCATAATCACCTGAGACGCTAACCGAATGTCCAAATTCTTGATCTCGATTGGTATCATTGGGCAATATTTTAAATTCCGGAAACTGTGCCTGTGCATGAAAAGTGATTAGGCAGGTAATCAAAATCAGAATAAAGTTTTTGATGTTTAGTTTTTTCATGTTATTTTCCTTTTATTATAACGACTCAATTTCATAGGAGATTTTCACCCCTGAAAAAATGAGGTCAGTGCCTGGGATTCCTGGTTTATCGATAGTAATAAAAGCATAAAAAACACTGGAAGAAAAATAACTTTGATTTAGTGTTCCAGAAGGGACGATAATTCCTCCGGGAGTCGGAACTACTCCTGTACTGACGGTGCTTAGTGTTGAAGAAATGTTGTTTGCGGAAAAGCTGGTTCGTTTTAAACTTGCGCTAACCCGTCCAGAGGGGTCATCATCAAAAGCAAGTAGCTCAATCTTAGTGATGTTGACTCCATTTGGTAACAGAATCGGAGCGTATAATTTGATATTTGTATTGGTTGTTTCAACATTTGATAAGCCAGCTAGAGTTCCTGAAGAATTTATTTCATATTTGAATGAAGATTTTTCAGGAGTGAAAGCCTGATAACCTAGTATTAGAATACCAGTCTGAAGTTTTCTTTGGATTGAACCATCTAAATTTACTTTAAAAATTGTATTATTCAAAATATTTCTGATATCTAAAGGTGCATTTGGAGTGAAGCTATTACCTGTACCAATTCCGACATTGCCCTGATAGAATATGCCTGTACCAACGTCAACCCAAGGTGTTGTTACTCCAGATTGTGAAACGGCTTGCCATTGACCAGATGTGCTGTTGTATTGAATAATGCTTCCATTACTTGCACCATTGGTGGCAAATTTTTCAAAACCAATGGTTTGGTTGACAATTTTATTATTTGATATTTGAAAATTTCCAATTTTATTTTCGGAAATAGTGAAATCTGCAAAATCAACACCCAATAGAGAACCATTGACTACGGATGCACCAGTAACAGCATTATCCGCCACAAAATCAGCTTGAATGGCATAAGGTGCAGTATTGATTGGGACTCTGGGCGATAAAATAGAAGTAGTTAGAGTGATTGGGTCTTGAATACGTATTTCTAAGAAGACATCTTGTCCATCAAATGGAACATCACCAAAATCTAGTTCAGCATTCAATAGGCCGTTGTTAATAGGATAAATTTGTGTAATTCCATCTAGTAAAGTGCCATTTGTTATGGCATTATAAAGTACGAAATTCATTCCAAAAGACCCATTTGCTGGAGAGCCATTAAAAATTACTTTCCCTTGATAGTTAAACTTTGTCGTGGCAGCTTTAACTCCACTCATAGTGCTAGCAATTAATACGATTGTCATAGCCATAAATTTAATTATATTGTTCATGTTGTTCTCCTATTCAAAACTGTTTTTAAAAATTAATTCAACCGCGTCACTAGGTTTTAATAAACCCGAATGTACGATAAATCCTGCATTTGATGATGTGCCAACTACCGTTTCTGCAACAGAACTGGTGACTGTAAATGTGGCACTACTCGAGACTCCATACCCTTTGGAAATATGTGAGTTTTGTATTTCGTTGGATGGTGTTCCTTGTTGATTTAGGTTGGAGGCAGAAATCAAGTTGTGTGAGAATGTTAGTAGTAACATTAAGATTAACTTTCTATTCATATTTATTTCCAAAATTTCAATTCAGGCAAATTATAGACCTCGAACATTCAATATAACCACAGAAAAAATCCGACAAAACCTGACAAAATGTGAATTCAGACAGAAAAACAATTGATTTTTGTTCTATAATCAATAAACGGAATCTAATAAAAAGCATAATGGGCAAACAAATAATTTTTTTAAATTTTAGTGTTGATACGCAAAAGCACCAGTTGTATCAATCGAATAATCGTGTTGATATTACTTCTACTGCTTATAAATTATTAAGTTATTTTATTGAGAATCCTGGCATAACTATTTCAAGAAAGACTCTGACTGAGCATATCTGGTCAAACCGCATTGTTTCAGATACATCATTAGATAAATTAATTCAAAGATTGAGAAAGGTTCTCGGTGATACAGGGATGCATAAAGATATTATTGGGACGGTCCATGGTGAAGGTTTTGTGTTTTTCCCAGAGGTTAAAACTCAGGTACGGGTTGCGAGTAGCATAAAAAATAAACCGAAGCATAAAATAAATTATTTTTTTATAATATTAGTACTAATGATGTTGGTTTTTTTTGTTGAAATAGGTAATGATAAAACAGACGAATTACCTATCATATCTCAGGCACAAGCTAGCCCATTAGTACTGGCATTAATTCCAAATATTACTCAGTTAGAAAACACCAAGCAAAATTGGATGACTTTGGGAGGGATGCATTACTTTAAAGATATTTTTAAAAATTCACTTGGTCTAGAGATTAAAAATATTAGTTTAAAACAGTTGGGTGATGAATCGCCCGAGCGATTTGCAATTGACTTAAGTAATAAACAAGAAGTCGATTCATCCATTATTGTGCAAGTTCAAGAAAAGGATGAAGGGTTTATTGGCAATGCGAGCATTAGAACAGAACAAGGAACTCTAGCAAGACAACAGTTTTCATCACCAACATTAAAAACTCTTTACGATGATATGAGTGCTTGGGCTAAATATGAATTGAAAATAGACAATCAAAAGTCTAATAAAACTGCAGATAAAATGATGAGTGCTAATCGTTATGCAGTTGAAAATTACATTCGTGGTATGGCTGCTCAGCTTTCTGGTGATGCTGCCAATGCCATTAAATATTTTGAACTAGCAACTAAAGAAGACCAAGATTTTTGGTTAGCATGGTATGAACTCTCTTTGTCTTATAGGCATCAAGGCGATTACCAAAAGTCACGTGCCATAATAACGGTATTAAAACCTAAAATAAACCCAGTGCCCTTAATATTAATGAATGCTGAAGCCTTGAACGATTATTATCTCGGTGAGTATGAAAAAGGCATTGCTATCTTAGATGAAGGGATAAAAATTGCAAAGAAAAATAACAGCTTAAAAGACTTAACAATGATGCTAACAAATAAGTCGTTGTTGGCACGTTATTTAGGCAATCAAGACTTAGCATTCAGCAGTATAACAGAATCAATTAATGTCATTTATAAACTACCAGGATCTAAGTATTCAAAGCTTGGCTCAGCATACAATACACTGGCTGGAGTTGAAATTAATTTGTATGATTACAGCAATGCAGAAAAACATGCATTATTAGCGGTCGAGAACTTTGGAAAAGCGGGTAATCGCCGTTATAAAGCGGTCGCTAAATCGAGATTGGCGGGAATAAATTACCTGCAAGGACGTTGGCAAATAGCAGAAAGTTTAAGGAATGAAATACTACTCGAACAACAAAGTTTGGATGATAAATTTGGACAGTCAACCTCTTACATGCGATTGATTGACTTAGACTTACTCAATGGCAATGCTGCAATGGCACAACAGCATTTGGATAAGTTAAGTCTTTTAATGGCAAATATCAGCAATAAATTTCAGCAAGATGGGTTTTTAAGTACTAAGATTAAATATTATTTGTTTACACGACAATGGGATAGGGCAAAAAAGGCTCTTGAACACTATCTTCTCCTTAGTTCAAACGATAGTCATCTGTTTAACTACTATCAATTACAGCTTAATTTTTATAAATACACTGGAAATGGCAAGGCTTGGAAACAAAAAGCCCTGAAATTTATAGAAACATTTAAAACGAAAAGCGACTATAAAGAGGATTCACTTATTTATTTGGTTGAAGCTGAAATAGCCAAACAAGATAATAAATTAGAGTTAGCAGAAGACACCTATGAGCTAGCAAAAGAGCGTGTGCTCATACAAAAAAATTCATTTAATATATCTCAAGTTTTTAGTAGCTATATTCTTTTTTTACTTGAGATAAACAAAATCGATAAAGCATTTAATCTTCTATCTCGTGTGGAAAAATATAACTTGCCGATCTACCCTTTCTTAAAAGTAAAAGCCAGAGTATTATTTAGTCAAGGAGAAACGTTCAAAGCAACAACGCTTTTACAGGAGTTAAAAGCTAAATCTGGAGGTCATTGGACTATAGATGATCAATTGCTATTAGAGGAATATCAAAAACATAATTGACCCTGGCGGCTAGTGAAATTAAGGTAATAAAACATGCTTATTTTTGAAGAAGAATTTATTCATTATTATCATCTTCGACAATTTCATAATAATCGTAATATTTGGAAATATACCAAGCGATAATTTCTGTAATAACAATGACACTTAAGCAATAGAGAGGTATAATTATTATTGCTGCCAATGGTATAAAATATAACGAATATAAATCTTCTGATAAGCCTCTTAACCACAAGGAATCATAATAACAGGATTGAAACTCACCATGTTGGTTATCAAAACCAGAACAATTTTCGGTCAATAGTAGTGGAAAGCCGAAAGTGACAAGGTAAGTGATAATACGGAATATTGTTGAATTAAGCATTATGAAAATACCGAAAATAAGCTGACCCATATTTTGAGGTAGGCTTTCCATACATCTAATAGAATTAGTATTAATTGTTTTATCGAACTAAAAGCTTCTTTGTCAAAATGTTTTTCGTAAGCGTCAACCAAACCACATACTTGACAAGTTCTATCAATCGTTGTTTGATTTAAAATTCCAAGGCAGGAGTTTTTCGTAGCCTTCAATAGATTCAACCAACTGCAGCTCTTTATAAATAT
>JALSLV010000085.1 GCA_026988115.1 Lysobacterales bacterium
AAAGGCGGAAAACGCAGTGACTAGCTAGCTAATTCCAAGTTTTTCAACGCATAGTAGCGAAATTTATGCCATTTTTACTCGTCATCAGAATACTTTCACAGTCTCTTTACTCCGACCTTTAAATAACGGGACTGAAGTCCCTGCCCCTAATGGCTACCTGAGAAGTTACACATTTCATGTTGTACTCTCATCTCTTTGAAGAAACTGCAATGCCTTGAAAATTCATGCTTTTGTGTTGCCTTTATCTTGGTGGTTTTCATAACCAAATAAGAAAAATGAAGCGCCAAAGGCGGGGTAGGTGTCAGGTGATATGTTTTCTTCGTACTGGAGCAGAATATTTTCAACTTTTTCTTTCGCATCGTTTAAAACTTGGGTGCATTCGTGTTTAATGAGGTTAAAGTTTTGCGGATTAATTTGGGTCGAGAATACATTGCGTTGGAACTGCTTGTTTGTATGGTCACTTTGCTCAAAATTATAAATAGCCGTGTTGGTTAAACGATTGAGTTCGGTGGTTAAAATTCTAAATTGCTGTTCGTTGCTGTTGTCCTCTGGCATATAACTAAAGACAGCCAGTTGGTATTTGTCCCCTTTGTCAATCAGGTTGCCTAGGCGAACAAGTTCTTTAGCGATCGAAGGCGGTGTCAAAGCACCTGGTACTACGGATTCGCAAATGCTCTCAAAACTCTGAAAAGGACCGTACTTTTGTATGTGTTGCGTACGATTTTTGTTGCAGAATCTTTTGATTTCATTAAGTACTAATTTAGACTTTGGATACTTGATTGAAGTCTGTTGTAAGTTGAGGTAATGGTTGAGGTAACGCCTGTCAATGCCCGTGCGACAAGACAGTTCAACAAGGGAGTAATCAGGATTGTTTTTTTTCGCTTGCTTGACCAAATCGCTTTTATAATACTCAATAAAAGCGTTGAGGTTGAGGTTGTATCGGAGCGATATTTTTGCTGCCATTTGCGCCAGTTTTTGCACGATAGCCTGCTTTAAAGCTATTTTAGGTTTTGTTTGTTGTTGGCCATTTAATGAGTGCATCAGTCACCTTGTGTTATTTATCAATGTCCAAATTGCCCACATGCGGTCAGTTGGAGTAAAAAGCGAGAATATAACGATAAATTAACGCTTTTTACCCTATTTTGCAATGATTTGTGACTAAATATAGTTAGATTTTTTTAATCTGACAATAAGTCTGCACTCCAGAACCATCGGAATCAATTTTAGTAACTCCAGAACCATCGGAATCAATTTTAGTAACTCCAGAACCATCGGAATCAATTTTAGTAACTCCAGAACCCTCCGAACCTATGCTGTTAAGGTCATTCCCATTGGAAATAGTTATACAACTTAATTTTTGTTGGTTACCGAAATCTTGTGCGTTTGCCGTAAAGAGACAGGTGGTTAACAGTGCGATTGTGATTAATGTTTTCATGATTTTCCTCGTGTGTAATAATTAAATACGCTAGCTGTACAAAAATGTACAGGTGCTTTATTATTCTGACATGGATTAAGCAATAAACCAAAATTTCAGCAAATGAAAAATTAAATTTAATGAAATAATAGGAAATAAACGTGTTTTTTTAAGTGAAAATGTGAAAATTTTGTAAATTTATGCAGAGAGTTATCCTTTTCTTATGTAAGAGAAAGTGTGAATAATTGGCAATCAAACATCGACAAGGCAGTGCCTTGTCGCTTTGGAAGTTTTGTTTGATTTGCAGAAGATGAGGGTTTTTTGTTATTTTGAGGCTACCATTTCTAAGCGCTTGAGTAAGTCGCTTGCGCTCATGTAAGTTGGATAAAGTATTCCTTCATCCGTGACAATATTGGGCGTGCCTCTGACGCCGAGTTTTAGCCCGGAATTAAAATGTTCAGCAACTGGGTTGTCGCATTGTTTTGGAGGCAGTGTGATGCCATTTTGTGATTGAGTCATGGCTTCGTTTTTATCTACAGCACACCAAGCGGTAACTGCTTTATTAAATGAGGGTGAGTTTAGTCCTGATCTGGGCCAAAATAAGTAAGAAATTCCTATGCCTAAATCGTTAAAATCTTTCATTTCTGCGTGTAGTTTACGGCAATAGCCACAATCTATATCGGTATAAACAGTCACGTGGTGTTTCATGTTCTTTGGAAAAAAATCAATTCTTTGGTCTTTGCCGAATTGTGAAACTATTTCTTTTCTTTTGGCTGTCTTAGTGTTTTCTGTGAGGTTTTGACGAGTTTCCACCTCAGTAATTGAGCCGTTAATAAAATATTTACCATCTTCTGTCATGTAATATACATCATTGATATTATCTGATTCTAAATTTATTTGCTGTATGCCTTTTATTGGAGTTGCAGTTGCCGTTGAAATCTTGGCTGTTGGAGCCAGTTTTTTAAATCCTTGTTCTATATCTTTTGAGGGTTGTTGTGCTTGAATTATGCTTGAAAAAGAAAGTAATGCCAGTGTTGTTTTTATCATTATGTTTGTCCGTTTTATTAAATGTTCATAGTAATGACAAGGTGTTTTCATTAAAGTTTCGTATTAAGCTAAAATAATTGACTTACATCAATGAGCGATACTTAACAAAAAATTAACATGCACCCTGACTAATAATAATTATTGCAACGAGGTTTATCATGAAAGAAACATTTACCAAGGGCATGGCAAGGAACATATATTACGGGGGATCTTTGTTTTTTTTCCTCGCTTTTATTGGACTTACCGTGGATACCGTTAACAAATTACCCAAAACAGATAACCGAGAAGCTATCACTGAAGTGGTTGCTTTTGGAAAATCAGTATGGGAAAAAAATGATTGTGTAGGATGCCATACATTATTGGGTGAAGGCGCATATTTTGCCCCAGAATTAGGTAATGTTTACATGCGTTTTGGCAAAAGTACTGAAGCAATTAAAGCTTTTATCAAATCTCGTCCAGTTGATGGAATTCCTGGTCGTCGTAGTATGCCACAATTCAATCTAACAGAAGAAGAGTTAGAAGGGCTTGCACAATTTCTTAAATATGCCAGTGGGATTGATACCCATAATTGGCCACCAAATATACAGGGGTAATCGATATGAAATTAAAATATGAATCGCAATCTGTTGCTAAGTTATACTTTATGGCGGCTATTGGTTTGTTCGTTGGGCAAATTATCTTTGGTGTTATCTTAGGATTACAGTACGTTTGGGGAGACTTTTTATTTCCTGCCATACCATTTAATGTAGCCAGGATGGTGCATACCAATTTATTAATCGTTTGGTTATTATTCGGTTTTATGGGAGCAGCTTATTATTTAGTGCCAGAAGAATCACAACGTGAGTTGTATTCTACCAAGCTTGCCAAAATACTCTTTTGGATATTCTTAATAGCTGGTGCTGCTATTGTTGCCAGTTATTTACTGATTCCTTATGCGCGTTTAGCCGAATTGACGGGTAATGAATATTTTCCCACCATGGGACGTGAATTTTTAGAACAACCCACTATCGGCAAAGTCGGTATTGTTGTTGTCGCCTTGGGTTTCTTGTTTAATATTGGCATGACCATTTTGTCTGGTCGTAAGACGGTTATTAATATGATTTTATTAACAGGTCTTGCTGGTCTTGCACTATTCTTCTTATTTGCATTTTATGTTCCTGATAATTTAGTATTAGATAAATACTTTTGGTGGTTTGTTGTTCATCTATGGGTAGAAGGAGTATGGGAATTAATTCTTGCTTCATTGCTTGCCTTTGTATTGATTAAGGTCACAGGTGTGGATAGAGAACTCATTGAAAAATGGTTGTACATCATTGTGGCAATGGCACTAATTTCGGGACTTATCGGAACAGGTCATCACTTTTTCTATATTGGTACGCCAGATTACTGGTTATGGTTGGGTTCAATATTCTCAGCTCTTGAGCCTATTCCATTCTTTATGTTGACCTTGTTCGCCTTTAATGTGGTCAATAAACGCCGCCGTGAACATCCAAATAAAGCCGCTACTTTATGGGCACTTGGTACGGCGGTGATGTCATTTTTAGGGGCTGGGGTTTGGGGTTTCTTACACACACTTGCTCCCGTTAACTATTACACGCATGGCTCTCAAATTACCGCCGCCCATGGTCACATGGCATTTTACGGAGCTTATGTCATGGTTGTTTTAACAATCATATCTTATGCCATGCCAATTATGCGTGGCCGCAAGGCTAATCCAATGCGTGCGCAAGTGGTTGAAATGTGGTCGTTTTGGTTAATGACAGTTGGAATGGTGTTTATTACCTTATTCCTAACAGGTGCAGGCATCTTGCAAGTTTACTTGCAGCGTTTAACCGATACACCACTTCCCTTTATGGTTGTGCAAGAGAAATTAGCCGTATTTTTCTGGATGCGTGAAGCCGCTGGCCTTGTTTTCTTAATTGGTTTAATCATCTATGTCATCAGCTTTTTTGTAAAAGGCGAAGAGATAGAAGGGTAAGTTAGATGTACGGTGCGAGCTTTGTGGTCGCCCTTATTTAAAAGTAAAAGAGGTATTAGATTTAATACCTCTTTTTTTAATTGTGATAAGATAATGAATAATTTGAAACTAAAAACTAATATGCCAAAAAGTTCTTACTACCATGAACAAAACAACGAAATAGAGTTATTAACTCAAGCATGGAATAACCAATTACCAGTATTGCTCAAAGGTCCAACAGGGTGTGGAAAAACGCGTTTTGTTCAGCACATGGCGGAAAAGTTAGGACGCAAACTTTATACGGTTGCTTGCCACGAAGACTTAACAGCAGCTGATTTGCTTGGACGGCATTTAATCGGAGATGGTAAAACCTATTGGCAAGACGGCCCACTAACCAAAGCAGTGCGTGAAGGTGCTATTTGTTACTTAGATGAAGTGGTTGAGGCACGAAAAGATACCATTGTCGTTTTACATCCTTTAACTGATGACAGGCGTATTTTACCAATAGATAGAACGGGAGAAATCTTGCAAGCACCTCCTGAATTTATGTTAATAGCCTCCTATAATCCGGGTTATCAGAATTTACTAAAAGGCATGAAACCATCAACAAGACAGCGTTTTATCTCAATGAAGTTTGATTACCCAACTATTGATATCGAAAGCCAAATTATTCAAACTGAAGCACAAGTTGGGGATGAAATTGCCAGACCTTTAGCCGAGCTATCTTATCAACTCAGGCAATTAAAAGACCATGATTTGGAAGAATCAGCTTCAACACGTTTGTTGATTTATGCTGCAAGTTTGATGAAAAGTGGTATTCCATTGATTGAAGCGTGTCAAAGTGCTGTTATTGAACCTTTAACTGATGATGAAGAAGTAATAGCGGCTTTGATGGAAGTGGTTAAAGCTAAGTTTGGAGAGTAATCATGCATTTAAAAACCAAATCCATACTATCTCATGTTCTTGTCATATTAAACTTGTTGTTTCCATTTGTTTATCTTGTTTTAGTGTTTTGGTGGTTAAAACATAAAAACTCTGATGATGAAATGTTACGTATTTCAATACGAGAAGCTTTTATACTTGGTACACTTACTTTTATTATCTTTACCAGCTTAATAACTGTTGTATTAGTACATTATGGATTTAAAAGCACATTCACTTTTCTTGCTGGTGAAATTTATTACATGATGATTATTCCATTAAGTTTCTTTCCTGCCATTATGGGCATTGCTCGTAATAATGCTGAAAAAATTTATTACTATCCATTGATAGGCAAACTTATAAAATAACCTCGTTCCCATGCTTTGCGTGGGAATGCTTATGACATGATAAAACGCACCAACAAACGACTCATCTACCAAATAGCCTTCTTTGTCCTATTTGCGTTGACACCTGTGCTGGATATTTTTCGCCTTGATTTAAACCAAGGGCATTTTATTGTTTTTGGATATAACTTAAAACTTAATCTACAAGAATTGGTTAATCAAGATGCCAGTATGTTTGAATTTGCACTACGAATATTCTTCCGAGCTATTTTGCCAATAGTTGGCAGCGCCACCGTCTTTTTATTAATTGCATGGCGTTGGGGGCGTTTGTATTGTGGTTGGTTGTGCCCTCATTTTACCGTGGTGGAATACATCAACACTTTTATGCGAAAAGCCAGTGGCAAACCCAGTATTTGGGAATCTAAATTGCCTGAACAACAACAAGATGGAACCGTGGCAAAAATAAATGCATGGTGGTGGGTTCCTACAATTATCATGATAATGTTATTTGCTTTTACTTGGGCCGTGTTAGCTTTAACTTATTTGCTCACACCATCAGAAATCTATTTCAACCTCTGGCATATGAGTTTTACCCGTAATCAAACCATTTTCATTTCAGCTGTCACAATAGGCTTTATTATAGAATTTACTTTGGCTCGGCATTTGTTTTGTCGTTATGCCTGTGCAATTGGCGTTTTTCAGTCACTAGCCTGGATGGGTAATAAAAAAGGCATGGTGGTAGGTTTTGACTCATCACGTGCCAAAGAATGCAAAGACTGTGATAAATCCTGCGAACATTCTTGCCCAATGCGTTTAAAACCTCGCAACATAAAACGCAAAATATTTACCTGTACGCAGTGTTTTGAATGTGTGGATGCTTGCGGACGCGTAAACGCCAAGAAAGATGCGCTACCGATACTAAAAATGTTAATTGACGATTGCGCTTTAGACAAATCCAAACGTGATTTTGGTAAAAAAGCGGATATTCCCAGCAATTGTTTTGAGGAGAAAGTCTAATGGAAGAATGGGTCGGCGAAAAATGGCACAATTATATCGTTGGGAAATCAAAAAAGAGTTACCCAAAGGCGAAAGTTAAGTTAGAAGACTTTAAAACTCATCTTGGCATATTCTTTCGTGCCATGGGCGGTGAAAAATCCTATGCGATTGAAAATACATCAGGATTGAGGCATGGTGGTTACCAAGGCTTCTTGCAAAAAATAGCAGGTAGTGGTGAAAAGACAGAGTTAGCACATTTTGGTTCAGAGCAATTGTATTTACCCAGTGAGTTGGCTTATTTCTCAGACAAACAACTCAATAAGGATTTGTACCTTTGGTTAACGTCTATTGCTTCTATTGGTAGTGAACAATCAAATGAGGCATTAAATGAATCATGGATAATTCGCAACCAAAAGCTTACGCAAAAAATATTGACTCAATACAAAGGTTTAAAAAGTAAATACCACAAGATAGTCGAAGCGCATATCGCTGGTAGGATTCCAATTGATAACTTGCCATTGGATTTACACGCTTTAGAAACATTAATTTTAGACTCCTTGCGTGATCCATTTAAAGAAATAATCAGCATTCCAAAATCACGTTTTCAACCACAAGTAGTTATATTGTGGATGTACCAAGCACCCCTTCTGCGCAGAAAAGGTAAAAACAATTCCGATAGTGAAGGGCAAACGGCGGCTAATTCGAATGTTAATTCCAAGTTTAAGAAGAAATACAAAGCCGAACAAGTCGAAGCCAATGAAAAGAAAGGTGGATTGATGACTTTTCGTTTAGAAAGTTTATTCTCATGGTCTGAGTTTGTTAATTTAGACCGAAATTCCGAAGACGAAGAAGACGATGATGCCATACGCACCGCTGATGATTTGGATCATTTAAGTATCACTACGGGAGAAACCAGCAACAAAATAAAAATAGATTTGGATTTCCCTTCATCAGAATACGATGATGTGGTGTTGAAAAGCGATATTCTATTGCCCGAATGGGATTATAAAAAGCAACAGTTGATAAAAGACCATTGTGCGATGTTTTTGATGCAAGCCAAACACGAAAACGATAATAAGTTACCAAAAGACATCAAATGGCAAGCGGCAAAATTACGCCGACAATTTGACTCCCTTCGACCTCAACGCCAATGGTTTAACAACCAAAGCGATGGCGATGAGATTGACATCAATAGCTATATTGCCTTCAACACCGATAGACTTATTGGTCACAGCACTACAGACCCGCGTTTATACCGACAATTGCGAAATTCTTACCGTGATTTATCGACTTTATTACTTGCCGACTTATCCTTATCAACCGATGCCTATGCCACCAATGACAAAAAAGTCATTGATATAATTCGTGAATCGTTATTTCTCTTTGCGGAAAGCCTCAATGCATCAGGCGATAAATTCGCTTTATCAGGGTTTTCATCCAAACGCCGCAATCATGTGCGTTATTACCCCATCAAGGATTTTGACGATAAGTACGATGAAAAAACCATTGCATTGATAAATGCCATCAAACCCGGTTATTTCACCCGCATGGGAACAGCTATTCGTTATGCTTCACAACAATTAGCCAAACAAAGGTCAGAACAAAAACTGCTATTAATTCTCACCGATGGCAAACCCAACGATCTCGATAAATACGAATCCCGCTACGGCATTGAAGACACCAAACGCGCCATCCTTGAGTCCAAACAACTGGGACTCGAACCCTTTTGCATCTCAATCGACCAATACCAAAGCGATTATTTGCCTTATATTTTTGGTTCAAGCTCTTTTGTGCACATTAAACGTGCTGAAGAATTACCCAAGAAACTGCCATTATTGTATTTACGATTGACAGGGAGTTAAGGCATTAGTAACGCAAAGTCCGCTAAGAAATGCTAAAGTCGCAAAGTTAAAAAAGCTGTCATTGCGAGGAGCTTGCGACGTGGCAATCTCATTGGGGGTTGTGGTTTCTTTTGTCAATATTATGGAACACAGAGGATTGCGGAGGTTTTACAGAGTTATTCAGTTTAGTTTATACCCTCTTTAAGGTTGTTCCTTTGCGATTTTAGCGGTACTTTTGCGGACTTTGCGTTACGTTTTTTGTTATACACCAGAATAAAGTTTTGTTATTTCTGATTCAACCCAAGTTCTTTTTGTTTTTTCTTGGTTAAGCCTAATGAAACGATGTGGTGTGATTTTTTAAGGAAATGTTTGAGTTTGTATTCTTCTAATTTCGGGACGTCATGAAATTGTATCCATTTCATTCCACGGGTTGCGAAGTAGGGTGCGGGGCGAAAGCCGGGTTCTTCACTGAGAAAGTAAAAATCAGAATCGGAGGTTTTAAAGGTAAAAGCAGGGGACTCTTTGTTTTCCCATCCTCCTATAGCAAATACTTTTCCACCAACTTTCCAGACATGCGAATTGCCCCATTGAATGACATGGGTTGTGCAATGCAGTGAATTGCAAAAGTTGTTAAATTCTTTATAATTCATTTTGATGTAAAAAGAGCCCTTAGTTATTCTAAGGGCTCTTTTAGGTTTTAAATTCCTCTTAAAAAATTTTATTCAAAGCTATCTTTAAATAAAGCTTGATTAATAGTTGTACTCGTTGATGCTGAAGCATTATAGGTTAAATTATCAACAAGGTTAGTCATTGTAGCACTAGCCGTGTTGTCAATTGTTCCACCTGCATTAATATCAGCTAATACGATCGTATAGGTGTAATCCGTACAGGTTGCTGTAGCCCCTGCTGCTAAGGAGGTTGGTGTACATGCTAATACACCTGCCATCGTATCGGTTACAACTAAGTTATCTAGTGCAACACCGCCAGTATTATTGATTGAAACACTAAAGGTGATAACATCATTTTCATCTGCTTCGCCAGGATGACCTAAATCCGTTGTTAATACAGCTGTTTTTGTTACTGCGACACTTGCAGGAGCAATAGAGGTACAGACTCCGAATGCTCCAATATTGGATATATCAATATCATCAACTTTCCAATCTCCAGCTCCAACTGAGGTATCCGTTGTTGAACGCCATCTTACTTGCACTAATTGAGATGCATAAGCCGATAAATCAACGGTCACTTCGGTAAATGTAGCAAGATTTCCTGTCCAAGCAGGTGCACCGTTTCCATTGCTTAAAGCACCATTATATGCACCAGATGTAATATCTGCACCTAGGTCAATCCAGTTTGCACCACCATCGGTTGTAATTTCAAGACGACCACCATCCCAATTGTTTTCAAAATCAAACTTATGGAAAAAACTAAGAATAGATGTAGCGGTCGGAACAAACTCTTTAGTGGCAATTGATTTATCCGTAGCGGTTGGAACATCAGTCGATACAAATGCATTGCCTGTTCCTGTTGTATGGTCATCACCAAACTGTAAGTCCCACACTTCAGCGCCTGCATCTTGGATTCTTACCCAACCACCTGCTTCAGCGGAGGCAATATCTGCATAGCCTTCTAAATCTTCATTAAATACTGACGGAACAATCGGTCCTGTTGGTATAGAAGAATAAGTTACGGTGTTATCATCTTCTAAGTTATTGTCTAAATCCTCAGCCCTAACAATGTAGAAGTATTCTGTGCCTGAGATTAGAGAGCTATCCATGTCATTATACGATAAAGCAGTTAGTCCAGTAGCAATTTGGTTTCCTGCATTGGGTGTAAACACACTTGAAGTTGATCGATAGATAGAATAGTTCAATGTGCCAGCGCCATTTGGACATTGAGATGTGCCAGATGACCAAGACAAGTCGTTTGTGCATTGTGCAATTGCAGGGTTTGATGCATTTTCAATACCTGAGAAGCTTGGTGCTAAAGTGCACACACCTGTGGCTGTAACCGAGACTTCATTTGAAGTAGGTGTCAAACAACTGACACCATCACTGGAACGAATAATGTAATAATAAGTCGTTCCTGCTGAAACAGTATTATCATTGTAAGTGTATGTGCCAGAACCACCAACACCAGGTGAGGTGTCAGCAACTGTGCCTATTTCAATATAACCAGTTCCTGCAGTTGTTGTTCTATACACCTTGTAGATTGTCATGGTTGGTTCTGAAGAATCATCCCATGAGATTTGCACGTCATTAGCTGCTGCATTGGTAACACTGGTTACATTAATTGGATTTAAAGCTAACAAACAACCGCATTGTTCAAATTTAAATGAAGCAATTCGTGTGTTCCAATTTGATGTTGGGTTATATTGAGCCGTGTACCAAAAGGTGCATTCATCAACGGGATCAACACTTAACGAAGTATAGTCTCCATACCTTCCTGAACCATTTGAAGCGCTGCCTTCTATGATTGAAACCTCGCCTCTTGGCAATGTGCCTGCAGGGTCATCTTTTAATCGACCCGCATACCTCATGCCAGCATAGACACTAGAGCCAGATGTGTTGTAACCGATGGCAATATTTCCATCACCATCCATAGCCGCTGATGCCATCCAACGATGGACACCATCATTTAAGGTGTAAGTTCCTTCGTCTTTGAGTGTCCATCCACCATTGGTTGTGGCAGCAGGTCGCTCAAGTTGCCACCAGCGCACACCGTGGTAATCATTGCCATCAACGTCAGTAACCATGTTGCCGACTAAATACTGTTTAGTATCTATTGTTCTGTGTTGAACTCTCCACATAAGAGGTTGCTTTAATGGAAATAAATTAGTCGCACCATCAGGTTGTGGTACGGACAAATCTCCAAATGCTGTTCCGCCAAGGTTTGTATCAAACTCACTGACAACAATATTAATTGGTCCTGTGATAGAGCTGTTGGCAGGTGTATCAAAATCAGTGGTAAATTCCCAGATTTCGAGCACATCATCGCCACCGGGGTTGCCATGGTATTCGCTGTCTCTGTGGCGCATAAAGATTCCAGGAGCACCAGCAGGAGGTGGAATGTTTCCATCGGCATCAGCCGGCATCATGTGTTGAAAACCAAAGCCTGGTAAGCCTACGGTTTGGAACACTTGGTAACCTCTGGCGGTTTGTCCAGCTAGCATGTTTATTCTATCTAAAGCATATTGACGATTGCTTTCATTGGCACCAATATAATAAGCGTCATTCCACACACCAAATTTTGGGTAATCGGGTCTAGAACCCGATTCCGAACCAAACTCATAGATGAACCAAGTGCTACTGGTTGATCCAATAGGGTCAGCTGTTTTTGAAACATAAATACAAAAAGAAGTAGGGGTAAACTCTGTTAGTACCCAGCGTCCATTGGGTTGACCAGCTCCATTATCCGCTAATTGGTCAAACATAATAACAGGATCACCATCACCACCACCACAGCCAGTGCCAGAACCTACTGCAATTGCATTTAATAAAAATTGACTGGCAATAGTGCCATCGGCTTTATTAATAATAAGAATTCCAGAACTCGTGCCATTATTGATTGATTGGATATAGTAGTCTAAGCCCACATCACCATTCGTATCAGAAGGGTTGACGCCTGTGTATCCAAGACCGTCAACATTAACAATAGGAGTGCTAAACGCATTTGGAGCAAATGATTGTGGTAAATCCAGCTGTTTTTGCGCTAAAGGATCAAATCCATAGCCTCTATCAGCAGGAGCAGGTCTTTGCCAATCTTTTGGGCGATTGTATTGCATAG
>JALSLV010000086.1 GCA_026988115.1 Lysobacterales bacterium
AGAAAAATGGTTTCAAATTAAGCCTAAAATCTTTAAACAAAATCCTAGCCAATTTAAACAAAGGTTGTTAAGATTAAAGTCTTCTAACAAGATGGGTTTACATCAACAACGTTGTGAAACCTGACACTTATTAATTTAAAAGAATTATCCTTCCTACAGTTATTTTCCTTGCAGAATTCAATCAAAGTAGTGTCTGCCTCAGCTAAAGTTTTAACGATTATTATATCATCAGACGTAATTGGCTTTTTATGCTCAACCGTCCCACAAGATGTAAAGAGTATAAGTAATAGTATTGATAATATTATTTTCATGGTAATATCTTCACCTGTGTAGTAGAACATAATATCTTACTTTTATTTTATAATATTTCCAACAGCTTATTCATAATTCCTAGCAAAGAAATCATGGTTACTCGATTTTTAATTGGGTACTGTTCTATGCCGCCATAAACCACAAAACGTTGTGTGGCATTAATATCCTCGCAAGAGCTATAAAATCCTTTTGAAATTTTGGGAGAAAGTCCCGTTTTAATTTCTATTGCCCATGTTTCATTGTTCGATATTTTTAACACCAAATCAATTTCAGCTCCAGCAGAGGTTCGATAAAAATAAGGTTTTATGTGGGCAGGTATTATTGACATAATATTTTCCATGACAAAACCTTCCCAACTTTTTCCCAGTATAGGATTGGATAACAATGATTCATATTCAGGAATTGATAACAGGCAGTGCAAGATTCCGCTATCTCTCACATAAAAACAAGGGGATTTCATCAAACGTTTTTTAACATTGCTATGCCAAGGTTCTAAACGCCTGACCAATAATAAATCAACCAAGATATCAATATATTTACTTACTGTTTTGCCATCGACTTCTAGGTTGCTGGCTAAAGTAGAATAATTGACAACCTCTCCTTGTAAATGTGACAACATGGTCCAAAGCCTTCTTAACCGTGTGGCAGAAACTCGAAAACCAAAAGAAGGGATATCACGCTCTAAATAAGTGCGAATCAAATCTTCAATCCATAATTGACTTTGTGTAGTGTTTTTTGCCAAATAACTGCGTGGATAACCACCGCGAAACCACAGTTTGTTTATATCTTGAGTAGTTTGATGCGGCACTTCTAAACCATTAAATCCAGTCATTTCGAGATAGGTAATGCGCCCAGCTAAACTTTCGGATGATTGCCGTAACAAATCCATAGAAGCAGAGCCCAAAATTAAAAACTGTCCTGTTTGTTTCCCGTGACGAATATTGTGGTCGATAACACTGCGCAAGATACTAAACAGCTCAGGAGCGCGTTGGATTTCATCCAAAATAATTAATTTATCACAATGTTGCAAAAAATAAGATTCAGCGTCACTGAGTTTTGACAAATCTTTTGGTGACTCCAAATCCAAATAAATAGAATCTCTCTGATTTGAAATTTCATAAGCGAGCGTGGTTTTTCCCACTTGTCGTGTCCCCAAAAGAGCTACAGCAGGTGAAAAGTCTAACCTTTTTAATAATTCTGATTGAATCCAACGTTGTTTCATATATTGTATTATAGGAATATTATTCCGAAATTACAAGGTTCAGAAGAAAAATTTATAGTGACAATTCCTTAATATCTCTAGAATAAAAGTAACATAGTTGAAGTTTTTGTCGGCGAAGGAATCAGCAAATAAAAACTTTTATGATTTAATGGTACAATATTCCTCTTTGAATAATTACAGCCTTTTATGAACAAACTTCAATCTTTCGCCAAGGGAGCGTGGCACACAGCAAGTGATGGATTTCGTCCGTGTTTTAATGCCTTAACGGGTGAAAAAATTTTTGAAATTTCATCTGAGGGTCTGGATTTTTCTGGCATGTTGGATTATGCCAAAGATAAAGGTGGTAAGGCACTTCGTGCAATGACTTTTCATGAACGCGCTTTGATGTTGAAAGAGCTGGCTCTTTATTTATTGTCGCGCAAAAAAGAGTTTTATCAACTGTCTTTTTTAACAGGAGCCACCAAACTGGATTCGTGGATTGATATTGAAGGTGGTATTGGTACGTTGTTCGTTTATTCGGGCAAAGGGCGACGTGAATTGCCTGACCACAATGTGTTTGTCGATGGCAATTTGGAAATGCTCTCAGCCAGTGATCAATTTATTGGGCAACACATTTGCACTTCGTTACAAGGTGTTGCCGTGCATATTAATGCCTTTAATTTTCCGTGTTGGGGCATGTTAGAAAAGTTGGCTCCAACCTTGTTGGCAGGTGTTGCTGCGATTGTTAAACCCGCATCTAATACTTCTTTTGTGACTGAAAAAATGTTTCATGCCATTATTGAATCTGGCATTTTACCAGAGGGTGCTGTGCAGTTAATATGTGGTTCAACCGGTGATTTGCTGGATAACTTGGATTGCCAAGATGCTGTGGCTTTTACTGGCTCTGCAACAACAGGGCAGTATTTGAAATCCAATAAAGCCATCATGCATAATTCTGTGCGGTTTACTATGGAAGCCGATTCACTGAATTGTTCTATTTTAACACCTGATACAATAATAGACTCACCAGAGTTTAATTTTTATGTCAAAGAAGTGGTGCGTGAAATGACGGTTAAATGCGGGCAAAAATGCACCGCCATTCGCCGAGCCATTGTGCCAAGAGAATTACTCTTACCTGTGGCAGATGCTGTCAGTGAGAGGTTGGCGCGTATAGTGATAGGCGATCCGCTTACCGAAGGCGTAAAAATGGGCTCACTTGCCAGTGAATCCCAGCGCAGTGAAGTGCGAGAACGCGTAGCGGAATTATCCAAATACGCTGAATTCATATACGGCAACCCCGATGAAGTCGAAACCATTGGAGCCGATAGCAAAGCGGGTGCTTTTATTAATCCTATTTTATTGGCGTGTGAGAACCCACTAGAAGACACACAAGTGCATGACATTGAAGCCTTTGGTCCTGTTTCCACTTTAATGCCTTATGATTCATTGGATGAAGCAGCCCAACTTGCCAATATGGGACAAGGTTCGTTAGTGGGTTCAATCTTTGGGTATGATGATGAAATTGTCAGTGAGTTAGTGATGAATACCGCCAGTTTCCATGGGCGCATGGTGTTAATCAATCGAGATTCTGCTGAATTTTCAACGGGGCATGGTTCTCCGCTTCCGCACATGACTCATGGCGGTCCAGGACGAGCAGGTGGTGGTGAAGAAATGGGTGGGATTCGTGGCGTTATGCACTACATGCAACGTACTGCTTTGCAAGGTTCGCCCACAACTATAAGTAAAATTTGCAATAAATTTATTGGTAATGCCAAGACTAAAGAAGCGCCTAAACATCCGTTTAAATTATATTTTGAGGAGCTTAAAGTGGGGCAAAGTTTAATTTCAGAATCCAGAACCATTACTTTGGATGATATTGAGAAATTTGCTGATTTAAGTTGGGATAAATTTTATGCACACATGGATGACAAGGCGGCAGCTGAAAATCCATTTTTTGATGGGCGTGTCGCACACGGTTATTTTATTGTTTCAATGGCAGCAGGATTATTTGTTGAACCTTCACCGGGACCTGTTTTGGCAAATTATGGACTGGATGATTTGCGTTTTACCGAACCGGTTTACCCCGGGGATGATTTAAGGGTAAAATTAACCTGCAAACAAAAATCTTACCGACGTGGAAAAGGTTATGGAGAGGTTCGGTGGGATATTTCTATTACAAACCAAGAAGGTGTTGTCGTGGCTAGCTACGATATTTTAACCATGGTTGCCTCAAATACGGAGCCTTTTGACGATGCTTAAACATTTTTGCCGTTTTTGGTTAAAAGTATTCAAATGGAAAACCATTAACAATCTTCCAAAAGAACCCCGTTATGTGGTTATTGCTTACCCGCACACCAGCAACTGGGATTTTCCTTTGGGCATTTTTTATATAATTTCCTCAGGCGTGCCTTTTCGATACATGGGTAAAGATGCCTTATTCAAATGGCCACAAAAATATTTATTTAAAGCTCTTGGTGGATTCGGGGTGGACAGAAACAATAAAACCAAACTGACGACGCGCATGGCGGAGTTTATCAATTCGCAAGATAAAATAGCTTTGGCATTAGCTCCTGAAGGCACGCGTTCAAACATCAAATATTGGCGTACGGGATTTTATTATATTGCACTGGAAGCAAAAATTCCTATCGCTATGGCGGTTTTGGATTTCGAAAACCGCGAAGTGGGGATTAAAGACAGTTTTATGCCAACAGGTGATATTGATGCCGATATGGAAATAATCAAAGCATTTTATAAAGACGTAAAAGGCAAATACCCAGAAAAGCAAGGGGAAATAAAAATCCAGCCTAAGAAATGATTTATCTGCACGTTTATCAAAACCTAGAAGACCTTAAAAAACAATCCAAGTTGTTGTTGCATAAAAACTTGTCGGATTATTTGCATAAAGACATTAATAAAGGCGATATTACTTATAACCCCAATGGTAAGCCAATAATTAAAGGCATGCACTTTTCAGTAAGCCACTCAAAAAACGTGGTGGTGCAGGCATTTAATGACTCGCAAGCACTTGGCGTTGATGTGGAATACATCAGCAACAAGAGAAATTACTTAGCTCTTGCCAAGCGTTATTACCATTTAGAAGAGTTTGAGCTAATGAAATCATTAAAGCCAAAACATGCCTGTCAATTATTTTACACACTATGGAGCTTAAAAGAAGCCGTTTGCAAGGCAGAAGGGGGGCGCTTGTGGTATTATTTGTCACAAAATTATTTGCAACAAAATAAACAACTGGTAACCAAGATGAATGGAATGAATCTAACAACTCATAATGGCATAACAGGCTATAGTTTAGCCTTGGCATCGTATGCGGACACGGAAATTAAGGTTATTTTATGATTCGATTTGTGGTATTAATTTCAATTCTTGCTTTAACTGCCTGTCACCCGAGCCAAAAAGTCATAAAACAGGTTAATCAACTAACGCAAATCAAAAAAGATAAGTCTTTAAAGTGCCCTGCAACAGATATTACTCTTTGCGCTATTGACACGCCATTGAGCACATTATACCAATCAAGCATTCAAAACAAACAAGACCATGTCACTTTATTGGACAATGGTGAAGAGTCACTGTTGATTCGATTGCACCTAATAAAAGCAGCACAAAAAAGCATTGATATACAAACATTTATTTGGGTCAACGATGAGGCGGGACATTTGGTGCTTGCAGAGTTGTTGGAAGCTGCTAAACGTGGTGTGAAAGTTAATATCATTATTGACCAACTGTTTTCTATGGGTAACAGCTGGTTTTTGGCAGAACTTGCTACTTTGCATGAAAATTTTACGGTTAAAATGTTTAACCCAACTTTTAATGAAGGTCATACCTCTGCATTTGACTTTTTTAGTGCATTGGCTTGTTGCTTATCCAACCTTAATCGGAGGATGCACAATAAGTTGTTTTTAGTGGATGATAAATACGGCATTAATGGTGGACGCAACTACCAAAACCGCTATTTTGATTGGGATGAGAAATTTAATTACCGTGATAGAGATGCATTAGCGGTTGGAATGGTAGCGCAACAAATGAAGCAATCATTCAATCATTTTTGGCAATCACCTTGGGTGGTTCCAGTGGAAAACCTCGATGATATTGTTTATAGAATCTTAAACAATCAGGAAAATAAATCCAGTTGGCTGATGGCTCAAAAACCCAAAGCAGTGCAGTTAAATATCAAGGCTTTTGATTATAAGTTAATGGAAAAACTGTTTGTGGAAACCGCAATCGCTGTTGATGGAGTGGAATACTTCAGTGACTCACCAGAAAAGTTGTTTATTAAAAATCGCGAAACAAAGAAAAAATACAAACAAATGAGCTTAAAGATAAAAGAGTTAATTTTGTCTGCACAATCAAGCCTTTTAATGCAAACACCCTATTTGGTTTTAAGTAAAAAGGCTTATAAATCGCTCAAATCTTTGCACAAGAAAAAACCAAACGTTGACATAACAGTCTCAACAAATAGCTTGTCTTCAACGGATGCTTTTTATGTTTATGCTATTTCTTTTAAACATAAAAAGAAATATTTAAAGAATATAGGCTTTAATATATTTGAATACAAACAATCACCCAATTATAAAACCCAGATGTTTGGTGAAGAATTTGCAAACAAAGATACGCGTTTTGGACTTCATGCTAAATCCATTGTCATTGATAAAAATATATCCTTAATTGGCTCTCATAATTTTGATCACCGTTCAGATGTTCTTAACACGGAATCTGGCTTGATTATCGAATCAAAGTCCATGTCAGAATTACTGACAAAAAAAATTAAGATAGACATGTTGCCAGGGAATTCATGGACAATAGCTGCCAATAAAAAAATACCAGTACTGAGCTTTTTTAGTGGACTTATTGCCAATGTTTCTCGTTCTTTGCCTGTTTTAGATATTTGGCCTTTTAGGTATTCGAGTAGTTTCCAATTGCGTCAAGGGAAAAAGTCGCTACCGACAAATCACCCTGATTTTTATAAAAACTATAAGAATGTAGGCAGTTTTCCAGATGTAGGGTTGTCATCTAAGCAAATACAAACGATAATGATTACCTACTTTTTGGGCTTTGCAGAGCCTTTTATGTAAAATTCAAATTAGGAAAATAGACCAAGTTGAGAGAAGAATGAAAAATAAATTTATAGGACTTATACTATTTTTAATTGTGGTATTGTCATACCCAACATGGCGTTATTTTCACAATGCAAATGTATTTGCTAAGGCTATGATTAATCATGCTTCAAGGCTAGGTGAGTGGCAATATAGCTCAATTAGCACCAGTTTAGGTGGTTTAATTACCATTAGAAACTTAAAATTCACGCCAGAAAACTATAAGCAATCTTATGACATTAGTTCAATTAACATTGAAACCACACCTTTATTTCTCTTTAAAAATTCTGCGACTAAGTTAACAACACTCTTGCCAGAATTTATATCCATTTCTGTTAATGGGGCATCTCTGGATGACCAAGCCAATGATATTTATGACTCTTTACAAGAAAGAAGTCTGTGGATGTATTTGGCAGGCTATGCGGGCAGTTTTGGCTGTAAAAAAGACAGTTATACGGTTTTTCCTAAAGATTCTTGGGAAAAATTAATCGATGAAAATCAAACCTTTAATCTTGATTTGTACTATTCGCGGCAATCCAATGGCAGTGTTGATGTGGATTTAATTGTGACAGCTGATGAATTATTTTCATCAACATGGTCGAGTAATTTAAAAGTGGCTTATTTTGAAAACCAACTGGTTCTGGAAGATCTTGTTGTTGATAAGTTGTTTTACAACTACCTTGATAATGGTTTTAACCTCAAAAGAAACAACATTTGTGCGCAAAATTACGGTGGCTCTTTTGCGAAATACCGCTTAAGCTCCGCTGAACATTTACAACAATTTTTAAGAACATACTACTCAAAACAATTGCCTGATGACATGTCACAACGCTACCAAAGAATGCTAGCTCCAGACATAGAATTTAACGCCATTATCACGCTTGATGAACGCAAATATGTTTCGGATTTTGTTAAGCAAGAGCAAATTGAACTGTATGAAAAGTCACAGTTGGAAATATCGACTGCAAACTCTGATTATTTTATGGCTAAATTAGTTGATATTGATTACACAAGAATTGATACCGAACGTTTAAAGAATGAAATTCTTGAAAGAGAAAAAGTTGCAAGACAGAGGAAACTAAAAGAAGAAAAAACAACCAAAAGTTACTTAAAAGCAGTGGTTTTCAAAACAGGAAAATCAAAATCACGCGTTATTTCAATGCAAAAATTACCCTCTGTATTGAATAAGAAATTGAGAATAAAAACCAAAAGAGGCCGTCCTATTATTGGTTACCTCAGAAAGATTGATGCCAAATCTCTTACTATTGAAAGTCTGTATAAAAATGGTAATGCTAAAATGATATTAAATAAAAAACAGATTGCTTCGGTAGAATTAATGTAATACCCAAAGCTTGATAGCGGAAATACAATGATAGCACAAGTCCTTGATGCACCTAAAAAACCAAATACAAGTTTCATCTGCACGTAAATGAAAAAAGCGAGTGTGATTCTTTTTTTGCTGTTAGCTTTAACCCTTTGTATTATTTTTGCTTTATTATCGGGGTCGCAACGCATTCCCTTATCTGAAATTTTATTTTCTGATAAATGGGATGATATCATATTCTCAATTCGCTTACCTCGAGTTGTCAATGCTATCAGTGTTGGTGGGTTGCTTTCATTGGCGGGTTTGCTTATTCAAAACCTCGTAAAAAACCCTTTAGCTGATCCCTATATATTAGGCATATCAGGCGCATCAGCAAGCGCACAATTAGCCATAATAGCTGCAGGTGTAGTTCTTCCTTTTTGGCTTTTTGTGACTATCGGCTTTGTTGCTGCTTTACTTTCATTGGGGTTGTTGCTACTGCTGTCATCTAAAAGAACACTCAATACACAAAATTTACTGCTCAGTGGTGTTGTTATTGCTTTTGCCTACGGTGCAATTATCAGCATGATTCTCACTTTGAGTCCTAGTGCTTCTACTAAATCCATGCTTTTTTGGTTGATGGGTGATTTGAGTTATTCCTCGGCTTTGATTTATCCTCTTGTGATTCTCGTCAGTGGCTCAATTTGGGTTTATGCCTACAATAGAGAGTTAGACTTACTTGCACGTGGGGAGTTTTTTGCTCTAAAAAGTGGCGTAAACGTACAAAAAATTAACCTGATTATCTTGCTAAGCACTTCCGTATTTACCGCTGTTGCAGTATCAATGTCAGGAACGATTGGTTTTGTTGGCTTGGTCGTGCCCCATTTAGCCCGTTTACTTGTTGGCAACGTACACGCCTTATTGATTCCCCTTTCTGCACTTATTGGTGCCATTGTTTTGCTTTTGGCTGACACGCTTGCGCGAACGGTTGTGGCACCGGTTCAACTTCCTGTTGGTGTTTTTACTGCTTTTTTTGGGGTTCCTGTTTTTATCTATCTTTTGCGTAAAAGAACATGATAGAGATTCAAGGATTATCTTTAAAAATGGATGAGCAATTACTGTTATCTAATTTTAGCCTCAGGATAGAAAAAGGGCAGTTCTGGGCGATTTTAGGAAAAAACGGTGCAGGTAAAACCACCTTGCTGCATACTCTTGCAGGATTACAAGCGTATTCACAGGGCAGTATCACGATAGATAGATTTGAGTTAAAGAGTCTTGAGTATCTCTCACGAGCACAACTGGTTTCTCTTTTGCCTCAAGTTCAAGAATCCAGTTTAGACTGCAGTGTTCAACAAGCCGTTTCTTATGGTCGATACGCTTGGCATAAAAATACAACGCCGAACTTAGAAATCATAACCCAAGCATTAGGCGATATGGAATTAACAAGTTTAGCTAAAAAAAGCATTATGGCGCTTTCTGGAGGAGAATTACGTAAGGTTGAATTGGCAACAATTTTGGCTCAAGACAGTGATGTGATGTTACTGGATGAACCATTGAATCATTTAGATTTAGCTTTTCGCTACAAGTTAATGCAAATACTTAAGGAACTATCACAAAAAAAAGCCATTATAATGGTGACGCATGATATACAATATGTGCAACAATACTGTTCGCATATTATTATGTTCTGTGGGGAATCTAAAGTCTTTAGCGGGAAAATTAAAGATGTGTTAACAGAAAAGAACTTAACCAAAATGTTAGGTACAGAATTACCTAAATCACTTTTAAAAAATACATGACAATGGAAAAATCTCTAGCTGCATCAATCACACCAATCGTAAAAGCGTTGTATAAAGAAGCCATAATTGATAAAATTTCGGCGCAAAGAATATTACGCAATGCCAAACTAACCTCAGTGACCTCTGTTCATCCCTATGTCACCTTATCCGATTATAAACTCATCAATGAAAAGACGGGAAAACCATTATCCATTGAGTTTATCACGCAATTTGTGGCTGAAATGAATGGCCTGGCTTATATGAAAGTTGATCCAACTAAGGTCAATGTCAACAAGGTTACTGATGCTGTTTCTCAAGCTTATGCCACCAAACATAAAATATTGCCTGTGGATATAACCCCAGATACGGTGACATTTGCTGTGGCAGAACCCACCGACACCTCTTGGTTGGAAGAACTGCAACGCATATTACGCCTGAAAGTTATACGTGTGCATTCCAACCCTTTAGATATTCAGCGGCTACTTTTTGAATTCTATGGTGTCAATAAATCAGTAAAACATGCTCAGAAACAACACAAAAACCGTTCTATTGACCCGATATTAAACCTAGAGCAACTGGTCAAACTCGGCAGTAAGGGCAATTTAACCGCTGATGACCAGCACATTGTCAATATCGTCGATTGGTTATTGCAATACGCCTTTGAACAACGTGCCAGTGATATTCACCTCGAACCCAAGCGCGAAGAATCAAAAGTGCGTTTCCGAATTGATGGGCGTTTACACAATGTTTATGTTTTACCAACACTTGTTATGGGCGCTGTTGTCAGTCGCATCAAAATATTGTCGCGTATTGATGTGGCAGAAAAGCGCAAACCGCAAGATGGACGCATCAAAACATTAACCTCAGAAAATAAAGAAGTCGAATTACGTGTCTCAACCATGCCAACAACATTTGGAGAAAAGTGTGTTATGCGTATTTTTGACCCCGATGCAGTGGTTGAAAACTACGAAGACTTGGGATTTTCTAAGGATGAAGTCAAACAATGGCTGCAAATGATTAACCGCCCGCATGGTATTGTTTTGGTCACCGGTCCTACAGGTTCGGGGAAAACCACCACTCTTTATTCCACTTTGCGTAAATTAGCCACTGAGTCGGTCAATGTTTCCTCGGTTGAAGATCCCATCGAAATGGTGTTTCAAGAACTCAACCAAATGCAGGTGAATCCAAAAATTGGTTTAGAGTTTTCCAGCGGCATAAGGACATTAATGCGTCAAGATCCAGACATTATTATGGTCGGAGAAATACGTGATTTAGAGACTGCAAAGATGGCAGTTCAAGCCTCTCTAACAGGTCACTTAGTGTTATCAACCTTACACACCAATGATGCGCCATCTGCTATCAATCGTTTAATGGACTTAGGCGTACCCGATTATTTGTTACGTTCAACATTAGCAGGCGTTATTGCTCAACGTTTAGTGCGTTTATTGTGCCCGCATTGTAAAGAGCCATCAAAAGTAGATGCAGAGGCATGGGTTTCATTAACACACCCTTGGAATTTAGCCATGCCCGACAAAATCTACCACAAGGTTGGGTGTTTGGAGTGTCGCAATACTGGTTATCACGGAAGAACGGGAGTCTACGAAATTATGCCTGTAACAGGTGGCTTGCGTAAAATGATTAAAGAAAAAATACCATCAGAAACAGTGGCAGCCGAATGTTATCGAATTGGTATGCAACCGCTGCGATTATCCATTGCTAATTTATTAAAAGAAGGTAAAACTTCACTTGAAGAAGCCATTAAACTTGTTCCACCAGAATACGATTAATGAAGAAAAAAATAATCATCCTGCAAACAGGACAGTCCATTAAACAAGCAAGAAAGAAGTATGGGGATTTTGATGAACTCTTCATTAAAGGCTTGGGAATTGCTTCATCACAAACAAAAGTCATTCATGTATACAATAACGAGAACTTTCCGAATTATGAAGAAATAGCAGGAATAATCATTACAGGTTCTCCTGCCATGGTCACTGAAGGTCATTCGTGGTGTCAGAAAACACAACAATGGCTTAAGCAGTTTGTTAACTCAAGTCTACCAATACTTGGTGTCTGTTATGGTCATCAATTATTGGCTAAAGTCTTAGGTGGAAGCGTACAATGGAATTCAAATGGTAGGGAAATAGGGCAAGTTGAGGTACTATTGACTGAAGATGCTTACAATGATAAGCTGTTTGCTGATTTGGTTAATTGTTCAAACTCACCCATCAAACTCCAAGCCACCCATCAACAAGCAGTAACTTACCTTCCCGAAAAAGTAAAAATACTCGGGCAAACCCAATTGGATGCTCACCATTGCTTTTGTTATAACAACCATATTTGGGGGATGCAATTTCATCCTGAGTTTACTCCTGAAATTATTAAAGACTACATCAAACTGAGGTACGATGAAGTTAAAAAAGAGGGACTCAATCCGGATCAATTAATTGCAGAGGTAGAAGATGTTAATAATGGAGCAACTCTGTTACAAAAATTTGCAGAAATGTGTTTTCAATATCGGAATTAGAAGTTATGTAAAACGTTTAAAAAGTTAATAGATATCAAGAAGTAATGCATGGATTTGTGCCATAATGCGGCAATTTAATAATACAGTATTAATGTATGTCCAGAGTCATTTTTTTTGGTTTAATTCTAACCTCTTCTATTTGTATGGCACAAATGCCTCCCTTAAGCCCTCCAGTAGATCCTCCAGGCAATGCATCAACGCCTGAAAAAGTAAAACTAGGAAAAATCCTTTATTGGGATGAACAACTCTCTGCAACAAAAACAGTTGCCTGTGCCAGTTGTCACATCCTATCATCTGGAGGAGTTGATCCCCGTTCAAGTGTTTCAAACCCATTGTCTACCAATGCGGGCTTTGATGGCATAATGAATACGGCGGACGATATAACTGGTTCGATGGGAGTGCCAGAAAGCGGGGCAGATGGAAACTATATATATAACCCTTTACATGGTTATAATTCACGCGTTACAGGCAGACGTGCACCATCTTCGATTAATGCAGGCTACGCACCAGAATTGTTTTTTGATGGCAGAGCAGGTGGCCAATTTTATGACCCAATCACAAATGATTTAGTTCTGATTAGTGGAGCGGCGTTAGAGTCGCAAGTTTTAGCACCGCCAACCAATCCAGTAGAGATGGGACACAACAGTAGAAATTGGAATGACGTCGTAAACAGCGTTAAAACATCCACACCCTTGGCATTGAGTCCATTGGTTTCAGAGCAGATGTCCCAATGGATTAATTCACAAAATTATTTTCAATTATTTAAAAAAGCCTTTGGCACAAATGAAATTACAGCCCCCAAAATTGCCATGGCGATTGCGGCTTATGAGCGTTCATTGTATTCGAATCAAGCACCTATTGATTTTATGATAGCCAACCAAGATCCTTCATTTTTAACCCTGCAAGAAAGAGTTGGGTTTCAATTGTTTCAATCTCAAGGGTGTAATACGTGCCACAGCAGTGCGCTGTTTTCAAATACAGAATTTCAAAATATCGGCGTCAGCCCAAATGCAGAAGACAGCGGACGATTTGCTGTAACAGGGATTGAAGCCGACAGAGGAAAATTTAAAACAACATCATTAAGAAATTTACAATACAGAACCTCTTTCATGCACAACGGGCGCTTTTCAACACTTGAAGAAGTGGTTGATTTTTATGACCGTGGTGGAGATTATGCCAACCCAAATTTAGATACGCGAATCCAGCCCCTGTTTTTATCTGTCACGCAAAAAGAAAGTTTAGTGGCATTTTTAGGTCGCCCATTAACCGATCCACGTGTGACAAATGAAACAGGACCTTTTGCTCACCCTTCTCTTTATGCGGGTAGTTCACGCGAGCCGCAAATTACTGGGGTTGGTGTGGCAGGAACAAGTGCAAAGATTCCACAGGTTACAGCCATAGAACCGCCACTGCTTGGCAATCAAAATTTTACCGTTGCAGTTGAAAATGCGCTAAGTGATGCCAACTCATTTTTTGTTGTTGATTTAGCCGACCCAGGCACGACTGCATTACCAGCAATAGGATTAAATTACGCAACAAAACAACTATCAAATACCGCTGATGGACATGCCTCATTAAGTATTGCATTACCCAGTGATACAGCAATGATAGGCTCGACTCTTTATGCACGTTGGTATGTGGAAGATGCAGTGGCTCCGAATGGGTATGCTATTTCACCATTAATTGAATTTACCTTATTTGCAGCAAGCGATTATGTTTATGTGGATTCTTTTGAAGATTAATTTATTTTAAGTGTAAATTCTGGGTTAACTGGAGGGCAATAAAAGTAGGCACTGTTTAAAACTTTTGAAAAAGTAAACAGTGCATCGGTGATGCCATCGGTTAAACCTGCCATGCGCCGCATTTGCACTTCAAAGCGGTCTAAGTTTTCACAAAAAGACATAAATACCAAACCCTCCCCGTGCTCATTTGCCCAAGGTAAGGAGCGCCTGAGAATGTCAGCTTCAATCTCAAAAGTGCCTTGGTCCGCACGATTAACATGAGAGCTTGCAGGGGCATTATCTAATTCTTCATTGTCACTTAATCTTCTGCCAATAGTATGGTCTTTTAGTTGTTGTGAGAAACCATTAAAAGCCTCTAAATCATGCTGCCACTGTTGCACTTGCACAAAAGTCGAACCATCGTGGCGAACAACGGCTTTTACGGCATCTTCACCTAAAGGGTTTTCAGTGCCATCTTCATAACCAGTTAAATCGTGACCGTAACCATCGGCTTCGCCCAAGTATTTAAAACCATCAACTTGGAGTTTCGTTTCAAAAAAAGGTTTCAACAGGGCTTTAATTGGTAAGGATTTAATCGCAGCTTTTCCTGGTTCATTATCACGCATAAAAACAAACAAATCACCATGCGTAGCAGGAATATCAACCGAAGCATCAAGTTGCGGAAATTGACGGTAATCCTTAACTTCAATGCCAAGTTTATTCATTAACTTTTTACCAAATCCCATGATGATGTGTTGATTAAATTTAATCGTTTTTAAGGTGTTTTTTAAATCAGATGAATTAATAACTGACTTTAAATTAAAAACCATAAAACGCCCAAAAGGCATGGATTTTTCTAAGATGGCGGGTTGAATATTCATGGTGTTATGTATTTTTAGCCAGTAGGTTGACAACCATTATAACAAGTAATTAACCGGAATAAAAAACAAATGATGTAACTGAATAAAACTTGACGAATATCACAACGAGGGATTTGTAGAAGTTTTACAATTGGCGACAGTTTCAATGCCAGATTTTAAAATGAATATAGTGTTCTGTTTTCTTTTTGTTTTCACAACAACCCTCAATGCGACACCTTTAATTACCGATAATAAGAGCAATTTGGATGTAATTTTCCGTGATTCATTTGAAAATAGTGTAATACCAGTAGAGTCAGAGCAACAAGCATCGGCTTTTTTATCAAGGGCGAGCTTTGGCTCTAGTGACAGCTCTATTCAGCAATTAATGGACTTAGGTAATTACAATCAATGGATTCAACAACAAGCAGAAATACCTCCATCCTTTCATATCCAATGGGCGCATAATAAGGCAATAGGTGTTGGCAATATTGGTAATTTAGTTGACAATCTTGAGGATTGGAGAACTCACTCGGATGCCTTAGGTGTACTACAACGCGATGCATGGTGGGATATAGTCACAAATGGTGAAGATCAACTGATTCAACGCGTGGCATTTGCCTTAAGTGAAATTATGGTCATTTCAAGAAATGGACCACTCATTAATAGTCCAGATAAACGCATGTCTTATTATGATGTATTGGTGAAAAATGCCTTAGGGAATTTTGAAACATTATTACATGATGTCACTTATCACCCCGCAATGGGAACCTATCTTAGTTACTTAGGCAATCCTAAAGCAGATGCTTTAACGGGCAGTCACCCAGATGAAAATTACGCACGTGAAGTGATGCAATTATTTACCATTGGTTTATACCAATTAGATGAGGATGGAACACCCTTGCTAGATGCTCAAGGCAATACAATTGCCACATATAATCAGCAAGATGTGGAGAATATGGCAAAAGTATTTACAGGGTTAAGTGATGACAATGGTTTTTTCTATGCAGAAAATGGCATTAGCACACACTATGCACGAACACAGCCCATGGTTGCATATGATGTATACCACGACACATCAGAAAAGACGATTTTTGCTGAAACTATTGCGGCAGGAGGGACTACTAATCAAGATGTTTCCCAAGCACTGCATATCTTGTTTATGCACCCGAACACAGGACCATTTATTGCAAAAAAACTGATACAGAATTTAGTAACAAGCAACCCATCGCCTGATTATATTCTGCGAGTTGCACAGATATTTAACAATGATGGTTTTGGAGAACGGGGGAATTTGTTAGCGGTAATTAAAGCCATTTTATTGGATGAGGAGGCGCTTATGGGAGCACAAAGTTTTCCACAAAAATTTGGAAAAATACGCGAACCATTGTTGATTGTTTCACATTTGTTTAGGGCTTTTCATGCACAGAACGCACTAAATATTCTTACTTTTAATGGTTTGGAATTGTATCAATATAACTCATTTAATTTTAATGGCACTGGATACACGAGGCAAGAAGGACCGTTAGAAGCTTTGACCGTTTTTAATTATTTTTCACCTGATTATGCACCCTATGCGTTACAACAAGAAAATTTAGTTACACCCGAGCTTGAGCTTTACGGTACAGGCGGTATCCACAGTCAACTGCTTGGCATTATTAATAAAGACAGTTTTATCTATGGAACCTTTGAAATGACAGCTGAATTACAATTAACAGATGAAATCGCATTGGTTAATGCTAGTCAATATATTGAATTAATCGACCATTTAGATACAGTACTTACAGCAGGGAACATGAGTAATTTCACAAAATTAGCTATTATTAATTACCTGCAAAGTCATAATAATTTAACGAGTGAAACACTGGTTCGATACGCTATTAGTCTAGTCATGTCATCTCCAGATTACACGGTGCAAAGATAGGTATAATGATGAACAAAAAAAACTATAACCGCAGAAAATTTTTAAAACAATCCTTGCTTGCCAGTGCCGCATTATCACCTTTTGCCACATTTATTGGTTCATTAAACAGCTTGAAAGCAGCAGAAATTAATGGAAACTATAAAGCCATTGTTTGTGTTTTGCTCGAAGGTGGAAGCGATGTGTTCAACATGATTGCACCACGTGATACGAGTGCATACAATGCTTACCAAACGGCCAGAGAGAGTATTGCTCTTGAATTAACTAGCCTATTACCAATAAACCACAGCAATCAAAATGGCTTGAATCCAGGCAATTATGGTTTTCGTAACAATATGACGAGAATGCAGAGCCTGTTTAATGCAAATAAAATGGCAATTATTGCAAACGTAGGAACATTAATACAGCCAACAACATTAACAGCTATTGAAAATGGAACGGCATTACCTCAACAACTCTTTGCCCATAACACCCAGAGAGCTCAATGGTTTGCAGGCAATGCAAAAGGAATTGAAACTAATGGGTGGGGAGCGCGAGTTGGTGATTTGTTTTATCCAAACCCAAATCCAAATCCCTTTTTTAATGTCTCTATTGGTGGCAGTAATACCCTGCAACAAGGCGGGATTGCTGATGCAATTGAGTTTTCTGATGCCAGTATTTCTCCCGATACCATGCGAACTTATGGGTTTGGCCCTGATTCAGGTGGTGGCGATTTAGGCAATGTTTACCAAGATATTTTTGAAAACCATCGGTTAAATAATAATAAACTAATTGCTGCTCTAGCCAATAGAAGAATAAAGAAATTAAATCAACAGGTCGAATTAGAAGGGTTATTTGATGGTGTACAAGAGTTTACTGGTTTCACCACAGGAGTGCATGAAACAGGCGTGTCCTTGGGTCAACAACTTGAATTGGTTGCGCAAATACTGTCAATAAAAGATAATTTCCCAGAAAACAGAAAGAGACAAATATTCTTTGTTAATCACCATGGATGGGATACGCATAATACTGATAATGAACAACAAGTGGGTTATTTAAGTGATTCATTAGGTGCGTTTCAAGATGCCATGCAACAGTTGGGGCTAGAAAATCAAGTCACCACCTTCACCATTTCAGATTTCGGCCGATCACTAACAACCAATGGATCGGGTACGGATCATGGTTGGGGCAGTCATGCCTTTGTTATGGGAGGGGCAGTAAATGGTGGAGATATTTATGGCAAGATGCCAGTATTGTCACAATCTTCGGATGATTTTTGGCAAGAAAGGTTAATACCAACAACAGCAATGGAAGAATATTTGGCTACGTTGGTAAAATGGTTTGGCGCCAATGAGACAGAACTCAACACACTTTTCCCCAACCTCAATGCTTTTCCAACAAATGATTTAGGGTTTATGAGTTAGACTGAATTTTTCCTTTGTATTTTAGTGCTAGCTGCACGTATTGATTAGCAGAGTAGTCCATTTGCTGTTTTTGTTCATCGCTTAAATCTCGCACTTTTTTAGCGGGATTTCCTAGCCATAACTCACCTGATTTAACGCATTTACGCGGGGGTAACATTGCCCCTGCACCAATCATAGCATAATCCTCAATAATGCAATCATCCAGGATAATGGCTCCCATGCCGATAAGGCAACTATTGCCAATGGTGCACGCATGTAAAATAGCACCATGACCAACGGTGACATTATCGCCAATTATCAAAGCAGCACCATCACCGTATTCACCTTTATGGGTGACATGTAGTATACTGCCATCTTGAATATTGGTGTTATTGCCAATTTTGATAAAATTAACATCACCACGTACAACAGCCATTGGCCATATTGATGAATTTTTACCAATTTCTACCTCGCCAATCACGCAGGCTTGTGGGTCAATATAGGCAGAGGCAGCGATTGTTGGGTTGATATTATTAAATTTTCGAATAGACATAAGTAAAAGAGACAATGCAAAATGAATGAACAAACTATACCATTAATCCAATCCGATGCTGTACTTTTTGGCGTACTTGCGGCTATTTTAGGCTTGGTTTTTTACACAGGGCAACTAAAAACAAAATTTTGGACAAAGTTTTATGGCATCGTTCCTGCATTATTGTTGTGTTATTTTTTACCTTCCTTACTCAATACCTTTGGCTTGATAGAAGATGCCGATGCCAAAAGTTTATATTACGTATCTTCACGTTATTTATTGCCTGCATCTTTGGTTTTGCTCACCCTTAGTGTGGATTTGAAAGGTATATTTAGACTTGGACCAAAAGCCGTTATCATGTTTTTAACAGGGACTGCCGGCATTATGATTGGTGGGCCTATTGCCTTTATGGTAGTACGCGCGGTCTTTCCTGAAAGCTTTGCAGGGACTGCCGCCGATGATATTTGGCGAGGCATGACGACATTAGCGGGATCTTGGATTGGTGGGGGAGCAAACCAAGCAGCCATGAAAGAAATTTACCACGTATCGGATGCGGCATTTTCAAAAATGATAGCCGTAGATGTGATTTGGGCAAATATCTGGATGGGAACCTTATTGTTTATGAGTAAACGTGCTAAAAGCATTGATGCCAAAACAGGAGCCGATGTTTCTGCCATTGAGCGTATAAAACTTAAAATGGAAACCTTTCAAACCGAAAATGCCCGTAAATTCAACCTCAATGATTTGATGCTAATCGTTGCCGTTGCTTTTTCAGCAACAGCCGTTGGGCACGCATTTGCCAATTGGATATCACCGCTTATCAAAGAAAGTTACCCAATTTTACATGAGTATTATTCATTGGGAAGCCCATTTTTCTGGTTAATCGTTATTTCAACAATGATAGGTGTGGTTTTGTCATTCACTAAAGCCCGAAATTTGGAAGGAGGAGGCGCATCGGCTGTTGGCTCAGTTTTCATTTACATCCTGGTTGCAACCATCGGTTTAAAAATGGACATCATGAAAATATTCGATGACCCTGTGGTTTTTCTTATTGGTGGTATTTGGATATCTATTCACGCCATTTTATTGTTAGTGGTGGGTAAACTCATCAAAGCTCCCTTGTTTTTCCTCGCTGTTGGCTCCCAAGCCAATGTCGGCGGAGCTGCATCTGCTCCCGTTGTTGCCAGTGCCTTCCACCCATCACTAGCCCCTGTTGGTGTGCTTTTAGCCGTGTTTGGTTATGCAATCGGAACCTACGGTGCGTGGTTTACCGGCGTGTTACTGCAAATGATCGCCCATTAAAAATTTAAGAAAAATCATGCTTCAAATCTTGCCGTCTTTTTATCGAGAAATAGCGAGCTATTCCATCTCAAAAAAGACAGCAACCTTTTTTGCCTGATTTTCCTTAAATATTAATGGTGTTTGAATAACTAATTAGACTAGATAAAATGAAAAAAAATATAATAATTTTTATTTTTCTCATTTTTAAGTTAAATGCTGAAGAATCTAACATAAAGGAGTCTATAAATATGATGAATTTAAGAACATTTAAATTTGTTGCAGGCAGACTTGCTAATGAGCAAGATATCAATAATGGAGCAGCTGTGTTCTTACAACAGGTTGAAGGCAGAAGAATTGGAGAGCCATCTGATATACTTGTTCCTCAATATGCTTATTTAACGAATGAAGATGGATCAAAAGAATTAGGAATTATTATTCAAGCTGAAAAAGCACCAAATAAAGATGATATTATTGGATTTTATTCATTAGCGAAAGATGATTTTTCTGTAGCATTGTTGAATGAGTTTCAATTACTTGGGAAAAACAAACCAAGGCATTGAAGTCATGTAAGGTGGGTTTACCCACCAACTTTAAAAGCACATAGAATAACGAGGCGGTTTAGACACTGCTGGTGGGCAAGCTCACCATACAAATTAAAATAAAACCAACTAACTTAAAAAAGGAAAATAACCCATGTATTTTTGTGATGATAGAAACAACCGTATGATATTTGATCAAGTCAGTGAAAGCTATCTTGAAGCACGACCCGAATACCCTCAAGAGTTGTATGAAGATATGTCAAAAAAATTATTTGGTGACGACTCATACGGTCGGCTTGATAATGTAATGGAGGTTGGTAGTGGTTCGGGACAGGCGACTTGCAAACTCAGTACATTTTCTCAATCACTGGATTGTATAGAGCCAGGAGAAAATTTTGTCAAAATACTCAACACAACATTTAAAGAAAACGATGCGATCAAAACACATTTATGCACATTTGAAGAGTTTAAATCAGATAAGACGTTTGACCTGATATTTTCCGGCTGTGCCCTGCATTGGATTCCCAAAACAATCGTGTTAACAAAATCAAATGCGCTTCTTAAAAGTGGTGGATGGTTGGCGGGTGTTTGGAATATGCCAAAATTTGAGGCGCCTATTTATGGCATTATCGAAAAAGTCGTCTTGCCTTTATACCCTGATTTTGATATCCCTAGAGGCACTAAAGAGCAAATTGAATATTTTAATGAAGGTTATGACGCACTGATAAGCCAAGACTGGGTTAAAGATAGCTACAAGAAAATTTATTATGATAAAAGAAGCCTTACTAATGAAATGGTGTTAAAACTAATCTGGAGTTATATGGCTTTGGATGAGCTAGGTGCAGGAAATGTTGAATCAGTCTATCAACAACTGGCTGAAGAAATTAAATTGCTAGGTCTTGAAACGCACACTGTAGAAAACTGCTATCCTTTTGCCATGGCACAAAAAAGATAACTCTGTAAAAAGAGAATCATGTAAGGTGGGCTTGCCCACCATGTTAAAAGCACATTGATAATTCAGGTGGCTTAAATGTTGCTGGTGGGCAAGCCCGCCTTACAAATTAGCTTTTTTCTTTCGAGCAATAGTGGTGTTTTACTGCAAATGATTGCCCATTAAATAATTTAAGAAAAATCATGCTTCAAATCTTGCCGTCTTTTTATCGAGAAATAGCGAGCTATTCCATCTCAAAAAAGACGACAACCTTTTTTCCTGATTTCCCTTAAAGGATATATGCACTTGCCGTAGGGTGGGCTCTGCCCACCGAAACTGCCAAAAAGGTTGACTAAAGCCAACCACCCGAATGAGTATTAAATGAAACTTATATCGGGTAGTTGGCTTTATAGGCTGTGAAAGTATTATGGGGTGAAAGAAAAAAACACATGGAATGTTTTTTCATGCAAGCCGCGAAGCGGTAAGTATCAGGACGATACGCATAAAAATGAGTAGAAAATCATGTAAGGTGGGTTTATCCACCATGTTAAAAGCATATTGATAATTCAGGTGGCTTAAACGCTGTTGGTGGGCAAGCCCACCTGACAACTTTAATTAATCAATAACATCGCATGAATTCCTTATACTCTTTATAATTCGCTATTTATTAGAACATAAGAGTTTGTAACTAAATCATGAATGAGTTGTTTAAACAATACAAATGTCACTGCATTGGCAAAAGCAAATAATGATATGAAGTTTATAAATACTTTTTCACTAGGCATAATATCAAGAAAAAATAAGTAAAAAGGCATGAGAGTAACTAATTGAAAAGTAACGTGTCTTCCAAATACACAGTCTGTATCACAAATATTTCCAAACTTATCTAACACAATTAAGCCAATATACTTTTTTCCTATACTTAGGTGGTTGCCCAGAATTATTTCAGATAGCAAATAATACAAAATAAAACCTATAATCACTACAGGAGTTATGTTTTGGTAACTTGGAAATAATATTTCTGAAAACAAAAAACCAATAATGGCAAAAATGAAAACATCAACAAAAAAAGCAAGCCCTCTAAAAAATAAAGAAAATATTGATTTGAGCAAAGTGGGCTCTTTAAACGTGTGAAAAATATCAATAGTTACAGCAAAATAGTGTTCAGGAAATTGGTGTTGGTATTCGTTCCATTGTGCACTCCAATCAAACACAGAATTTAAATAACGCATAATTCCAGCTTTGATTAAATAGGTATTATTTTGTTTTTGTTGAAAAATATTATATTCGGCAACTTTTTTAAAAACTTCTCGTGCTATTTGCGGTTTGAGGGTTAAATCATCAATTTTGTAATAGTCTTCAATAAATTTCCAGTTCTCAAGTTTAGACTTCACTGCTAAAGGGGCAAATGCCATTTGATGCAGTTGTTGAAATAGGTTTTCTATTAATTGCTCTTGTTGTTTTTGCTCGGCTAGTGCCTCTTCATCCACTTGGGCTGGCTGCAATGAAAATGATTCGTCTGATTTCTGTGTTTCTGGTCTTGTAACTTGATGTGGTTCTGCTGATTCTCTATCCTCATCATTTTCTTGCACACTCCACTGGAGCATAGACAACGCCATTTTATACGCCTCTTGAATCTCCTGAAACTTTTCTGGATTTCCATCGGGTTTATACTGTTTGATTAAAACCGCATAGGCTTTTTTGATGGCTTTTTTGTTATCGGTTGGTTCTATGTTGAGGGTTTCAAATGGATTCATTAGTTAGTGAAAATTGCTTTTTCTTCGGGTTCTTTGTGCATAACGTAGATACCACTAATAATCTCATGTAAAAAACGCTTTTTTGTTATTAATGTGATGATGTTGACAAAAATCAGTGCCCAAAAAAACGATGACCAATATTTATAATCAATGTATTCATTAAATAAGAATATTTTATCATTTAAAAACCTGTCGAATATCCATGCATACATTGGAAAAAGTGTAAAATTAATCACCAAATGTTTGATAATTATTTGTATTCTGGAAACTAATTCTCCATGTTTATTGACTAGAAAGGCATTGTTTGCAAGTTTGCCAATACTGTTTAAAAATAAAAATTCAAAGATGAAACGGTGGATTGAAAAAGTTAAAAATGCAAGCTTAATAAATTCAAATGCCAATGTGCCATATTCATGAAAAAAATTCCCAATTAAAGCAATAAGTAAACTTGGATACATGTCTGAAACAAAGCATTTTAAGCGACCTTCGTAACCTATTAAACCAATCTTATAGGCTGGTTCTTCATTATCAAGTTGAGAGAACATCATATTTAATACATCTTCTGGAAATAATTTTTGATAATCCTTCCAGTACAACTGCCAATCAAAAACTCCATTCAAATATTTTATAATTGTCATTGGAATTTTCAGTGACTGTTTAATGTTTAAATGTTCAATATTGGTATAAGCGACAAGCTCAAATACTTTTTGAGCCGTTTGTGCCTTTAAATCTAGGTCATTAATTTTTTTGAATGTTTCTATAAAACGCCACGGCTGCAAATTGTAAGGTTCTTTTAATTCATCATTCACTAGTGAATGCATCTCTAATAATATTTTTTCAACAATTTCACTTTCATCTTTAGAGGCTTGAGCAAGTGCCGTTTTTTTGGATAAGTTAGTGGATATTGAGTCTTCTTTAAAAGCAGTATTTTGTTCTTGTGTTAAAGAGGTTATTGCTTGTTTATAAGCCTCTTGAATTTCCTGAAACTCCTCAGGGTGTTCATCGGGTTTATACTCTTTGATTAAAACCGCATAGGCTTTTTTGATGGCTTTTTTGTCATCAGTTTCATCAATTTCCAGTGTGCTCCATGGATATTCGCGCTTTTGGTTCATTAATCAAACCATCCGTTGGTTTCAAAATCCGACAAAAAGTCGTTGAAATCTTTGGCGATTCGTTCGATTTCTTTGGGGTCTTGGCGTTCTAACACGGCTTCAAATTGGCTTAAGGCATTGGTGATGGTTGCGCGGTCTTGTTCTAATGAGTTTTCATAAATGCTTTCGGCTCGCATAATTAATTCCGTTATCTTTTCATCTTCACGCGGATGAACCTTGAGTTTGGCAAGTTTTTCTTTTGAGGCTTGGATTTCTTTATCTGATAATTCTCCCGGGGCATTATTAATGGTGATTTGTTTTTTCTCACCAGTACTGGGCACGTGTGCATCAACATCGAGCAAGCCATTGATGTCATAGCTAAAACGCAGTTCCACCCTTTCTTCTCCTGCTTTGGCTTTGGGCACTTTAACGCTAATTTCACCCAGTTTGATGTTGTTTTTGACCAAACGTGATTCGCCTTGGTAGATTTCCATTTGCAAATGTTTTTGGTTGTTGTTTACCGTCACATAGGTTTTGGCACGGTGGTGTTGCGTTCGATTATTGGGTCAAACAATAAGCCTTGCGAATTGTATAGGTCATTATCATTGACCACGCCAGTACCTAAAGTGTAGGGTGCAACATCGGTTAAGACAATATCGCCCAAGTCTTTATCTTTGGCTTTGAGCCCTGCTTGGATGGCAGCACCAACGGCGATGGTTAAATCAGGGTCTATATCGGTGCGTGGTATTTTTTTGAACATGCGCGTGACCATGGTTTTGATAAAACCCATGCGTGAGGCGCCACCGACTAAGATTATTTCATCAATTTCGACTGGCTCAAGTCCTGAATCACGCAAACAGCGTTCGATGGGTTTGGATATTTTTTGCAGCAGTTTTTCGCAGGCTTGCTTGTATTGCTCAAAGGTGATTTCGACTTTATCAGCTTTGACTGCTAAAAAGGGTTCAATAATTAAGGGGCGATTGCTGGATATATCGCGTTTGAGTTGTTCGATGGTGTAATAGAGTTTTTGTTTGGCTTTGGGGTTGAGCTGGGTGGTGCGAATACGGGCTTTGGTCAGGTATAATTCGATGAGTACATTAGTAAAATCTTCACCACCCAAAAAATTGTCGCCACCTGAGGCTTTGACTTCTAGGACGCCATCAAAATATTCCATAATCGAAACATCAAATGTGCCACCGCCCAAATCGACAATCATAAAATCGGTGTATTCTGGCTTGTCTTGCAAACCATAGGCAATGGCAGCGGCTGTGGGTTCGTTAATCAATTTATCCACTGTTAATCCCGCAAGTTCGGCGGCTTGCTTGGTGGCACTGCGTTGAATATTGTTGAAATAAGCCGGCACGGAAATTATCGCTTCGGTGATTTTTTCGTTCAAATGGTTTTCGGCATCTTCCAACAAGTGTTTAATAATCAATGAAGACAATTCGACAGGGGTGTACAAATGTCCATGAATCTTATAAGTTTTATCGGTTCCCATGTAACGTTTGAAAGCTTTGATGGTTTCTTTGGGAAATAACGCGGCACGGGTTTTGGCACTTTGCCCAATATGAATCTTGCCGTCTTTTTCAAAACTGACAATTGATGGCGTCATAAATTCACCAAAACGATTGGGGATTAGTTGTGATTTTCCGTCTTTAAATACGGCACAAACGCTGTTGGTTGTGCCAAGATCAATTCCAAGTATCATATTTATTAGTGTTGATAAATAATAATACTATACCTTAAAAATGATTTTTTTGGAAAGTTTAAATGAGGTGATTTGGGTAAAAAATGGTGGGCCCGCCCCGACTTGAACGGGGGACCTGCCGATTATGAGTCGGATGCTCTAACCAACTGAGCTACGGGCCCTTTATGCAGATGCATATTTAAGGATGCGTAGTATAACGCTTTGTCTTATAAAATGCATAATTATTTTTTATTTTATAAGGATTTGTATAACAGGTGTAAACTTTCGATACCTTGTTTAAGGTGTTTTAAGTCTTTTTCATTATTGAGCACATCATTGGCAATAGCTAATCGTTGATTGCGCGAACATTGGCTGTCTAACATTTTGTTTGCCAATTCCAGCGTGATGGAATCTCGCTTCAATAATCGACTTATCTGCGTTTCTTTTTTGACATCTATAACAAGCACTCTATCCAGCCAATCGTATCTCGAGCTTTCGCATAGCAATGGAATAACAACAATACAATAATGTTGTTTGACAGCATTAACTTGTTTACGAATTTCATGACCTATCAGTGGATGTAAGATGGCATTTATCTGCTTAAGTTTTTGTGAATCATTAAAAACAATTGCACGTAATTCTGAACGATCAAGCCTTTCTCCATCTAAAATAGATTGTCCAAAGCTTGTTACGAGTTGTTTTAAACCCTCGCTTTTTGGTTCGACAACTTCACGGGCAATAATGTCAGCATCAATGACGGGGATTCCCATGTCTGCAAACTGATTACTTGCAGCCGACTTGCCACTGGCAATACCGCCTGTTAATCCGATGGTAATACAAGAGTGGGTTTTCACTGGATTTAATTAAGTCCAGAAAAACTGAGGTACCAATTGATGATTTGGTTGCCATAAAGCATCGCAATCCATGTGCCAACTGCCAAATAGGGGCCAAAGGGTATGGGTTTGTCTTTGCTATTTTTGCTTAATACAATGTATAAAGTGCCAATAACGGCTCCAGCAGAAGCCGATAGTATCACGACTACCATGACTATTTTCATGCCAAACCAAGCACCTGCTGCTGCGAGTAATTTAAAATCGCCATAACCCATTCCATCTTTACCTGTGAGTAATTTAAAGAGATGAAAAATAGTCCATAACAACAAATAACCCAATAATGCACCTTTTATAGCGCTGGGAGCATCAACAAAAACACCAAACAAGCTCAAAAACAAACCTATCCACATTAAAGTAAGGCTAAATTGGTCAGGAATGACCATGGTATCAAAGTCAATCATGGAAATTGCGACTAAAAAATAAGTGAGTATTATGCCTGCAAGGGACTGATAAGACCAACCAAAGTGATAAACCACAAGGGTTGCAAGAATTGCGGTGAGTAATTCAATTATCCAGTAGCGGTGAGATATTTTGGTTTTGCACCCTGAACATTTGCCTCTTAAGAACAAAAAACCAAAGAGGGGAATGTTTTCCCATGCTTTTATTTGGTGGTTACAGTTTTGGCAATGCGAACGCGCCCAAATAATGCTGTCTGGTTTTTTCAACTCGCTGTATTTTTTTAAAGGATCTTTGAGTTCTTCATAAGTATCACTTAAATGAGCGACGCTATCAACAGTCCACTCGTATTGCATGGACAGTGGAAAGCGATAGATAACGACATTAAGAAAACTGCCAATCAATAAAGAAAAAACAAATGTTGCACCGATAAGTAATGCGGGAGATTGCTCCAATAAATCAAGAAAACTCATTATTACATAACGGCTGCAAGTTTGAATATGGGTAAGTACATGGCAACAATCATTACACCGACAAGACCACCAATAACCACCATAACCAGTGGCTCAATCAAGGAACTCATAGCATCCACATCATTGGCAACTTCGGTTTCGTAATAATCGGCAACCTTGCCTAGCATTTGATCTAAATTACCTGATTCTTCACCGATGGATGCCATTGACACAACCATGTGAGGAAAAATATTAACTTGCTGCATGGCTAATTGCAGTTGATGACCTGTGGAAACATCGTTTTTAATCTTTAACACCGCTTCTTTATAGACAATATTACCAACTGCGCCAGCTACGGTTTCTAGCCCTTCAACTAAGGGGACACCCGCTGCAAAGGTGGTGGACAGTGTGCGAGCAAAACGAGCTATGGCGGCATTGTTTAAAATATTACCGACAATGGGTAATTTTAGAGCGAGTCTATCGAGTGCATGCGCAAATTTTAACGATCGATTTTTGAGCATTATAAAACCAACAATAACCCCAACGACCACGATTAAGTAGAAAAAGAAATTAGCTTGAAGAGATTTTGATGCTCCAACAACCATTTGTGTTAAACCAGGCAAATCTGCTCCAAAACTTTGAAACATTTCTTCAAATTGTGGTACAACTTTTAAAAGCAATAGGGCGCTGACACCAAAGGCAACAACTAAAACAGCCGCAGGATAATACATGGCTTTTTTAATTTTTCCTTTGATTTCTTCGGTTCTTTCTTTGTACGTGGCAATGGTGTCGAGCAACTCATCTAAAACTCCAGCTTTTTCACCAGCAGCAACCAAGTTGCAATAGAGTTCATCAAATTGCACAGGGTGTTTGCCAAGTGCTTCACTAAGGCTTAAACCCGATTGAATGTCCGTTTTAACCTTATTTATAAGTTTTGCCATATTAGGATTTTTCTGACCACCTTCGATTATTTCAAAAGATTGAACCATTGGAACACCTGATTCCATCATGGTGGCTAGTTGCCTAGAAAAAAGTGAAATATCTTGCGGTGATATTTTCTTTCCCTGAGAAAATAAAGGTTTGGCTTTTTTGCCAATTCTATTTACGGTAATGTTTTGTCTGCGCAGCTCAGAACGGGCGACTGTCTGTGATTTTGCCTTAATCTCCCCTTTGAGTTTTTTACCGGTTTTGTCTTTTCCACTCCAAGAATAAGTGACGTATTGTGCTATCTGATTTGATTTAGTTGCCATAGTTTTTAATCCACTGTTACTCTGTTGGCTTCAGCTAAGCTGGTGATGCCATTTTTAACTTTTAATAATGCCGATTGTCTTAAGTCTGGTATTTTGTCTTTTAATGCTTGATCGGCGATTTCTAATGCATTGCCACCTTCAAGTACAATGCGTTTGATGTTATCTGACATTGGCATCACTTGGTAAATACCAACGCGACCTTTGTAACCCGAAGAACATTTACGACAACCAACCGCATCGTAAATTTGAATGTCTTGGATATCCTCTTGTGTAAAGCCTTCTTTTAATAAGGCCTCAGCAGGATATTCTCCAACCTCTTTGCAATCATGTAGGCGTCGCCCTAGTCTTTGTGCAATGACGATTGATACAGCTGAGACAATATTAAAAGGAGCAATGCCCATGTTCATTAAACGGCTGATGGTTTCTGGTGCACTGTTTGTGTGCAATGTTGATAAGACCATGTGACCTGTTTGTGCGGCTTTAATGGCAATTTCTGCTGTTTCTAAATCACGAATCTCACCAACCATGATGATATCTGGATCTTGGCGTAAGAATGATCTTAGTGCAGCAGCAAAAGTCATGCCTTGGCGCTCATTTTGTTGCACTTGGTTAATTCCATTGACTCGTATTTCAACTGGATCCTCAACGGTTGAGATGTTGGAGCCATCTACATTTAATATATTCAAAGCCGTATAGAGCGATACGGTTTTACCACTACCAGTAGGCCCCGTTACTAACACCATGCCATAGGGTTTATGAATGGCATTAATAAATAATTCTTTCTGTTCAGGTTCGTATCCGAGCATATCAATGCCCATTCTTGCAGCAGAGGCATCCAAAATCCGCATAACAATCTTCTCGCCAAACAAGGTTGGACAAGTACTGACACGAAAGTCAATGGATTTGGTTTTTGATAAATTTAATTTAATTCGCCCATCTTGGGGAACCCGCCTTTCTGCAATATCTAAACGCGACATCACCTTAATGCGTGAAGAGATTTTCATGGTCATGCCCTGTGGCGGACGTGCCATTGTTTTGAGCATTCCATCAATTCTGTACCTGACTCTGTAGTTTTTTTCATAAGGTTCAAAATGAATATCCGACGCTCCACGCTTTATTGCATCTAACAAAACCTTATTGACAAATTTAACAATGGGTGTGTCATCGGCATCGCTGTTGTTGTCTGCGGTGTCTTCCTTAACATCTGCAGTATCTTCAAAATCTAGATCCTCCAGTCCTTCGTCGTCTTCATCCTCGTCCATCATGGAATCGGCTTCTCTTAACGCTTCATCAATTATGGAAACCAAAGTGTCGTGTGGAACCACAATGGGTTCTACAGCCATATTGGTGTGAAATTTAACTTCTTCAATGGCAGTGACATTAACGGGATCAGCAATAGCAATAAATAATTTAGTCCCTCTTTGATAAAGAGGTAAAACGTTATGTTTATGAATGAGTTTTTCTTCGACAAGTTTCAATGGCAGTGTTTTTAAATCCATTACGGAAATATCGAATAAAGGAACGCCATATTCTTGGGATGAAATGTAAGCCAATTCACTTGCAGGTGCGATGTCATTTTCAACCAAATAGGTAAATAAAGGAATTCGCCGTTTTTTAGATGTTTCAACAGCATCTATTGCTTCTTCTTCTGTTAACACTGAAGAAGCAATAAGTTTCTTCAGGGTTCCATTTAACATGATTTTTGGTGTAGTTTGAGCCATTTTTTATAAAGTTTAGGTGAATATTACAATAATTTTCTTATATATATCTGTACTTTACACGATTTTCTTAAATTAATGAACAACTATCTTATCAATTTATCATTCCTTTTTTGTGACGAAGGTTTTACTTTTTATGACCACAGTCAAAATCTAAAAAAATTTAGTGCCTGAGTAATGTTATTTAATCATTATTATCTTGTTATTAATGGTTAAAAATGGAGTATAATGTCAGACTTTAATCAATCAAGAAAAATAAGGGGTATCTAATGAATTTTCATGAATATCAATCCAAAGAGATATTTGAATCCTATGGTGTGCCAGTTCCACGAGGAATTGTTGCAAGAACGGTAGAAGAAGCCGTTGCAGCCGCAGAAAAATTAAACGCCGATGCTTGGGTTGTCAAAGCGCAAGTCCATGCAGGTGGGCGTGGTAAAGCAGGGGGTGTTAAATTTTGCAAAACATTGGATGATGTCAAAGAAAATGCTACTAATATGTTAGGAATGACCATTGAAACTTACCAAACAGGTGGTATGGCACTACCTGTCAATGAAGTACTAATTACCGAAGCTGCCGACATTAAAAAAGAGCTGTACATGAGTTTATTGGTCGATAGAGCCAATAAGTGTTTATCCTTTGTTGTTTCAGCCGAAGGTGGTGTTGACATTGAAGAAGTGGCACGCACAACACCTGAACTTATTCACACCGTCGTGGTTGAAAATGTCGAAGGTTTGTTTCCTTATGAATGCCGAAAAGTTGGCTTTAGCATGGGTTTAAATTCTAAACAAACCCGTCAGTTAACAGGTATTATGTTGGCATTGCACAAAATGTTTCATGAAAATGATTTATCTTTAGTTGAAGTCAATCCATTAATTATTGATGGCAATGATGATGTTGTGGCACTGGATGCCAAAGTGGTTATTGATGACAATGCTTTATTTAGGCATAAAAAATTAGCGGCAATGCGTGATGTAACCCAAGAAGATCCAAGTGAAGCCGAAGCGCATGAGCATGAATTAAATTATATCAAATTAGATGGCAATATTGCTTGTATGGTTAATGGTGCAGGCCTTGCCATGGCAACAATGGATGTAATTAAGCTTAAAGGTGGAGAGCCAGCAAATTTTTTAGATGTGGGGGGTGGAGCAACGGCAGAACGAGTGGCGATTGCTTTTAAAATCATTCTAAAAGACCCCAATGTTAAATCAATCTTGGTTAATATCTTTGGTGGTATTGTGCGTTGTGACTTGATTGCTCAAGGCATTATTGATGCGATTAAAGAAGTTGGTGTTAAGCAACCAATTATTGTGCGTTTAGAAGGAACCAACGTCAAAAAAGGTAAGGAATTAATCGAACAAAGTGGTTTGGCTGTCATAGCAGCTGAAGATTTAGATGATGCTGCTAATAAAGCAGTTGCGGCAGTATAGGAGAAAACAATGAGCGTATTAATTAATAAAGACACTAAAGTTGTGGTTCAGGGTTTTACGGGTTCTCAAGGGACTTTTCATTCAGAACAAGCCATAGATTACGGTACCCAAATTGTTGGCGGAGTCACACCAGGCAAAGGTGGAACAACGCATTTAGATAGACCTGTTTTCAACACTGTTGTTGATGCAGTAAAAGAAACTGGTGCCAATGCCAGTATGATTTTAGTGCCTCCTCCATTTGCAGCTGATGCCATTATGGAAGCGGTTGACGCAGGCATTAAAGTAATTATTTGTATTACCGAAGGCATTCCTGTATTGGATATGATGAAGGTTAAATCGGTTTTAGATACTAAACCTGATGTTAATCTCATTGGACCAAATTGCCCAGGAGTCATTACTCCAGGTGAATGCAAAATTGGCATTATGCCAGGACCAATTCACCGTGTTGGACATATTGGCATTGTTTCACGTTCAGGCACGTTAACTTATGAAGCGGTGCACCAAACAACCAAAGTAGGCTTAGGTCAAACGACTTGTATTGGTATTGGTGGTGATCCGATTCAAGGCATGAACTTTGTTGACTGTTTAAAATTGTTCCAAGCAGATCCTGAAACACATGGCATTATCATGGTCGGTGAAATTGGCGGCTCAGCTGAAGAAGATGCAGCAGAGTATATCAAAGAGTATGTGACTAAGCCTGTTGTTTCTTATATTGCTGGAGTTACCGCTCCTGCTGGAAAGCGCATGGGTCATGCTGGTGCTATTGTTGCAGGTGGTAAAGGTACCGCTCAGGCAAAATACGAAGCATTAGAGGCTGCTGGTGTTACAACAGTAAAATCACCAACACTATTGGGTGAAGCCATTAAAAGATTAGTTTCATAAGTTGTGCAAAGGTTTCTTTTAAAAACATAAAGCCATGTGAAATTTAAGCATGGCTTTTTTATGAAAGCTTTTTTTGTGTTATAGTGTCTACTCAGCAATACATAAAAGGTGAATGCATCATGAAAAAAATATTACTATTGGTTACTTTAACATTTTTATCTGCACCATTATTTGCAGAAAATTCAAAAACTGAAAATGGCTACGAAGTGCACTATAACGCATTTTCAACCGATTTTTTAACGCCAAAAGTTGCCAAGCAATACAATATTGGGCGTTCACGAACCAAGGGCATGATTAATATTGCGGTAAGAAAATTGCACGGAGGAGACACGTCTACTTCCACTGCCGTCTCAGCACGAATTGATTTAAAAATTCAAAATCTCTATGGTCAACAAAAAGAAGTGACTTTGAGAAAAATTAGCGAAAATAATGACGAAGCCATTTATTACATTGGAACTTTTTCTGTCAGTTCTCGAGAAACACTAAATTTTAAGGCAAGTGTGACACCTAATGGTGAGCGTAATCCGATAGAGATAAAATTTAGTCAAGAATTTTTTACTGATTAACAGGGCTTAGTTAAGAAATCATAAATCTTTATAAAGGAAGTTTTTTCCTTTTGGGTGGTTTTTAAAACGCCTGTGCACCCAGAGGTATTGTTCTGGGTGTTTTTTTATTTGTTGTTCAAACAACTGATTCATCTTTAGCAAACTTGCCGATATATCTTTTTGGTGAAAATATTCTAAGGCAGGTAAGAATTGAATTTTCCATTTATTCTTGTCTCGAAAACAGAACCAAGACACAACAGATGCACCACTGGATTGAGCGATGCGAACAGGGGCAATAACGGTTGCGGCAGGTTGCTTGAAAAACTCGATATATTCACACTGATAAGAAAAATTTTGATCGGGAATATAAAAAATACAACGGTTCTTTTTTAACGCTTTTAAGACGCTACGTAAGTCTTTTTTGTCAATTGTTTTTTCACAGTGAGCCCTTCGAGCTTTATCAATATAAGCTTCAAAAACCTTATTATTGTGTTGTCTGCCTAAAATAAAAGAAGGCTCATCGAGTTTATTATTAATTACGCGAGTGGCAAGTTCCATCGCATGCAAATGGCAGCTCATTAAGATACAACCTCTATTTTTTGCCAATGCCTCCTCGACATACTCTAAACCCAAGATTTCAAAACGATGGTTAAATTTATCATTACGGCTCCAATACGCCAGAATCATCTCTGCAAAACCAACTCCTGTGGAAATTAAATTGGCTTTAACTAGCTTTTTTTGCTGTGCACTAGAGAGTTCAGAGAAACACAAATCAATATTACGCCCTGCAATTTTTTTGCGTTTATTTGGAATCAAATAGGTTAATCGTCCGATGTTTTTACCTAGAGAAAGAATAACGGGCAAAGGCAACTGAGCAATTAATCGAGCGAAGGCTATAAAGAGGTCGGTTTTTAATTTCTGAAAAGTCATTAGGTTTTCTTGTTGCGATTACCCTTATGAATTAAATCGTAGAGTTTAGCATATTTCATTGTGGCGTAGCGTGTATTAAGCTTGGCATTGATAAAACCCGCTTTACCATTAAAGATTTGCCGACGGATAAGGTATTGGCGGAAAAAATACCAAATTGGATAAAGCTTTAGTTTGATTTTACCAACTGTTTTACCTTGTTGGTGTTTTTGTTGAGCCGCTAATAAAGCGTATTTATTAATCTTTTCAATCTTAACCTCAACGGAAGTTTCACCATAATGCATGATGGTGGCATCTAATGAAGAGACCTTGCCCGTGGTTTTAATCGATTCATGAACCAAATCATGAGAAACATAAGAGACTCTTTTGTCAAACAACCGCACAAATTTATTTTGGTGAACAAGAGGGTGGGACCATTGCCAAAAAACCCATTCACGCCTAGGCAATTGATAGGCAGAGAATTGTGGGGTTGACTTTTTCCATTGCCTAATTTTTGTTTGGGCTTGATTGGTTAAATATTCATCCGAATCAAGCAAAATAATCCAATCGTATTGGCATAGATTAATGGCATCTTGTTTTTGTTTCCAAAAGCCTTTAAATTTTTGTTGGTGAATGCTGCAGGGCAATTGGTTAAGAATTTTTAGCGTTTTATCGTTACTGAACGAATCCAATACAATGATTTCATCAGCAAAAGATAAAGAGTCGACGCATTTTCGAATTGTATCTTCGTTATTAAAGCAGGTAATGACAGCAGATAACTTAGGCATCTTTTTGACTGGATAAAATTAAGCCCATACCAAAAAACCAAATGCAAATAGACCAAAAAGACGCAAATAAGGAATAGGTGCTGGTGATGGGTAAAAAGGCGCTAATAATGGCAATCATAAATGCCCAAGAATAGTGTTTATGGTAGTTGTTTTTAATAAAATCAATTAATTTGTAAAGAGCAAATAAAATGATAATCAAACCAATAATTCCAGTTTCGGCTAATATTTCTAAAACCCAATGGTGAGCGTGCATGGCAACACCACCTTGGGCTTGCCAGACATCATCAATATCGGCATAATTAGGGTATGCCTTACGAAATGCATGTGCACCAATACCGTTGATTGGGTGCTCTTTAATCATGCTAAGTGAGGTCTGCCAAATAGAGAGTCTATCTGCCAAAGCAAAATCAATCGCTGATTGAGAGGTGGAAAAAATCGCCAAGGATCGGTTTATTCGTTGCTGAAAATCAGTCGATGAAAACCACAAAACAGAAACAATAACCGCAGCAATCACGCTTGTTTTCAGCAATAATTGCCAACGGCGTTGCTTCACATGATGAAACCAGTAAGCCAATAAGGTAAAGAGCATCATTATCCAAGCCGACCGTGTGCCAGATAAAATAATAACAACAATGAGCAGAAGAACACTTATCCAACGCAGAAATGATGGAAAGTTTCGCAGAGCAATCATAACAACGGGTAAGGCAAGGGCTAATAACGGCCCTAATTTAACGTGGTGCTCACCAAAAACACCATTTAAGCGCCCTGGATAACTGGCTCTGCCAATAACATCAACGCCAGTGAAATATTGAAGTAAAGCATCCGCTGCCCAAAATAAGACCAGCCATGAAGTCATGTTAAAAAGCCAAGGGATGTCCTTTCTATCCACATAAAGCAACAAAGCAATGCCTGCAAAATAAAAACGCAGACTCGCTAGAGCCACCATAAAAGATTTTTGTTGCCAATAAGAGTCAATAGCTGAAATAATAACCATTAAAAAATAACTGGCAAAGACAAGGCTTAATATTTTGAACTGTGGCATCTTCGCCAGTGATGTAAGCTGCTTAACTGCGCCATAAATACCAAGCAAAGATAAAACCAATAACGGCAATTCGGTGTAGCGAGAAAAGGGCAGCAAAAAGATAACCGAAACATATAAACCAATGACAGCTTTGGATGAGTTAATTGGCATTTAAAGCATCCTGATAAAGTTTATGCGTTTGTGAGAGCATGTTTTCCAATAAGTAAGGCTGTTTATTTCTAACCTTTGGCTTACTTGTTAAGAACTGATTAATGCGCTGTGCTAATTGTTGGCAATTACCAACTTCTATTTTGCCTTGTTCAAAAACCTCACCTAATATCTCACCGACACCGCCATGATTATAACCCACAACAGGCGTTCCAATCGCTAATGCTTCAATGACCGTGCGCCCAAAAGACTCAGGGCGTGTTGATGCCGAAACAACCACATCGGCAATAGCATAAAGGGGAGCAATGTCGTGTTGAATCTCGACCCAGTGCACGCGATGATCGACACCTTGTTCTTTAAACCAGTGGTATAACCGTGCAGCAAACATGTCATGCTCTGGATCCGCAGTTAACACCAATTTGGCATCATTATCCTTACTTTTTAGCCATGGCAATAAGTCTTTAGCACCTTTTAAACGCGTTAAACGACCTGGCAATAAAACCATTTGATGTCCAACTAATTGATGGTGTTTTTCATACCATTTTTGCAACCACAACACATCTGGTTCAAAGCTGTAGGTAAACTTATTAGGGTCAATGCCCCGATGAATAATAATTGGTTTACTCTTTAAATCCTTTGGGTAATTTTTTTGAATGTAATCGGCAGCCGTTTGTGAAACAGCAATGACTTTATCGCCGCGTGCCATAATGGAGGAATAGCGTTTAACCGTATACAAACCATGAATGGTGGTAATAAAAAGGGGCTTTTTACCTTTTATCTTTTTAATTGCCAAATAAGCCAACCACGCAGGAAAACGCGAACGGCAATGAACAACATCAACTTTTTTGTCAATAAACAACGTTTTGAGTTTATGGATTAAAAAATAAGAAAAAGGCGATTTCTTGCCAATATTCAATGAAATGTGTTCAACACCATCAAATAATTGCTGGCACATCGTTCCCCCTGCGGAAATGACAAGTGAGGTGTTGCCACCTGCAGCAATATAATTCGCGACTTCAACCGTGCCTCGTTCGACACCACCGTTATTGAGCGCAGGTAAAAGCTGTGCAACAACCAAATCAGACACTTAGTTGCAAGCAAGAACGTATTTTGTACTGCAATAGGGGCAGCGCGCTTCACCAGTTTTACTCAAATCAAGATAGACTCTGGGATGAGAACTCCACAATTCCATGTCTTTATTTGGACAGGCTATTGGTAATTCTTGTGGTTTTACTTCGACTGTTTTTTGGTTCATTATTCATCTCTGCGGATTTTTAGGGTATTATAACAATTTAGTCACAGAAACAGCAAGAATTGAAAAAGTTTAACACCATTTGGGTTTTTAGCGATAGCATTAGGGGTCATGAAATTCAATCATTGGCACTAGCCCAGGCATTATCGAAACGAGTTAAACTGTATAATTGCACTATCCGTCAGCCGTGGCTCAGTTTTGCACCGCGAATATTGCCTCGTTTTGGTCAAAACATCCTTTGGAAAGACAAAAAACCAAATACCCAAATACCGCCCGATTTAATTATAAGCTGTGGTAGGCGTATGGCGGCGATTGGTAAATATTATAAACGCCTATTGCATTGCAAACACTTTCAAATACTCAATCCAGGTGATAACCCGAAAAAATACGATTTATTGGTATGCCCTGAACACGATAAGTTAAGTGGAAAAAACATTATTACAACCCAAGGCAGTTTGCATGGAATAACGCTTGAGAAATTAAAAAAACAGCAACACAATAAAGCGTATCTCAATAGTGTGGTGTTATTATTGGGCAATCCGCAAAAGAACTTTTTTTTACAGTTGGAAAACTTAAAAATTTGCATTGACAAGAGTTTTCCAAAGCACAAGCTAATTGTTTGTGGGTCTCGTCGAACGCCCAAGAAATATTTTGACTTAATCAGAAAAACATTCAATAAAGCACAAAAAATATGGTTGTCAAACAAGGATGGGGAAAATCCCTATATGCCTTTATTGGCTCAAGGGAATGTTTTTGTCGTAACCGCCGATAGCATCAATATGGTTAGTGAAGCCTGCGCAACCGACAAAGCGGTCATTGCCATAGCACAAAACGCCATATCTCCAAAGCATAAACGTTTTATTCAATCCATAAACCAGCGATTAAGTCAATTTGAAAACATCCGCAAAAACAACATGCCATTAAATGTATTGGATGATTTGATTTCCCAAGTGCTCGACAAGCAACCCTAAAAAACAGTCCAATTCATTTGCCACCATTCCAAAAACTCATCAAAATCAATGCCACCATTACCATCCGTATCAATGGTGTTGAACCCGCGTATAGCCATTTCACGGCTCGCACTTGGGGCTAAAATTTTAAATAATTCAATAAACTCACGTTCTTCTAATAAATCGTTGTGGTTTCTATCGAAAAATTCAAAATGATCCCGAATCTCAGCAATCTCAGCGTCTGACAGTTTTGACATGGTGTTCTCTCATACAAAATTTAATTAGAACTTAATTCTAAAGTAGTTTAACCAAAAAAGATAATGAAAAATTGCATAAATTAAAAAACGCTACCTTTGGATAAACAACAGTATTGTGCCTTTTTTGAATTCGATGGTGACGGTGTCTTTTAAGGCTTTATTGCGCGTACCAATTTTATTTTTTTGCATGTTCAAATTTAAATTCTCTAAAGGATATTCTAGTCCTGTGGATTTGACCTTTTTTGCCTTTGGGAATGGGAAAAGTGAAATTATTTTGCCTTTTACATGAGTTAGTTTTGTTTTCTTTTGGATAAAATAATAACTCTGTCTGTCATCATAAAACTTAATTTCTAATTTGTTCTTGTATTTAAGGGCGGTACTCATGTTGCCTAAAAAATGGTCTTGTTCTAGCCCATTTGCAGCAAATACATCGACATGAGTAAAGCCGTGTTCTTCTATTATTTTCAATGCTTTTTCAAAGTCAGTATAATTTTGATTAGGCGTGTGGATGTACTTTACATCTTCAGGTAAAGATTCAATGGAATCGAAGTCACCGATAAGTAAATCAGGTATGATTTTTAGCTCTTGCAGGTGCTTGTAGGCGCCATCTACGCAATAAATGGAATGACTTTGTGCTAAATCAACCGTTAAAGAAGGTTTTTCGCCGTTTAAGAATAAAGATACTTTTTTTATCATGTCCCTATTATACTTTTTGTTTAAGGAGAAATGGATGTAAAATCAAGCCATTGAGTCTAATTAAGAATATTCCAGATGAAAAGCGATTACCCTTTACTGAAACAAATTTATGATTTTGAGGCTTTTGAGAAACAAGGTGCAGACCTTGTTGTTCAACTGACGAAACACCTAAAGAATGCACAGCACCCTGATTCAAGGGCTAATAATTGGTTGAATCCAAAGGAAGAATTATTCTTTTGGCAAAATTATCAATTCCAAAACCTACCATCTTTTGTTGATGATTTACTCAATCATTCTATTCATTTACACAACCCCAAGTACATGGGACATCAGGTTTCAGTGCCAGCACCGTTATCGGCATTAATGAATCTCGTTAGTGGCTTGCTCAATAATGGCATGGCGGTTTATGAGATGGGACAAGCCGCAACTGCCATCGAGCGAGTGGTGGTAGAATTGTTTTGCCAAATCATTGGCTACGATGAAAACGCCAATGGCGTCATGACTTCAGGTGGAACGCTGGCTAATTTAACCGCTTTATTAGCAGCAAGGCAGGCAATGCCCGATGAAGATGTTTGGCAAAATGGAAACCAGCAAAAGCTTGCTGTGTTGGTATCAGATCAAGCCCATTACTCTATTGATCGTGCCGCTCGTGTTATGGGCCTTGGCAATGATGGCGTTGTATTAGTGCCGACAAAAAAGGATTTTTCAATGGATATGGGTGCCTTGGAAAAATCTTATCAAAACACAATAGATGCTGGATTTAAAGTGATTGCGGTTGTAGGCAGTGCTTGTTCAACGGCAACAGGAATATACGATGATTTAGTGGCTATAGGCAGTTTTTGTCAGCTTCATAAATTGTGGTTTCATGTCGATGGTGCACATGGTGGTGCGGCTGTTTTTTCTGCTCAATATAAACCTTTACTCAAAGGCTTAGAAAGAGCGGACTCGGTAATTATTGACACGCACAAAATGATGATGACACCTGCTTTATCGACACTCGTGGTCTTTAAGGATAAAAACAAAGGCAATCAAACCTTTCACCAAAAAGCGCAGTATTTATTTGAAGATAATTCAATTGAAGAACAGTGGTATAACGGTGGCTTACGCACCTTTGAATGCACAAAATTTATGATGTGTTTGAAGTTTTATGTTTTGTGGAAAACCTTTGGAATTGAAGTCTTTGAAGAAAATATTGATTGTCTGTATGGTTTGGGCACAACTTTTGCAGAAATGATAAAGCAAAACAAAGAGTATGAATTGGCATTAGAGCCACAAACCAATATTGTCTGTTTTCGTTACCTTAAAAAGGGATTTGATGAACAACAACTTAATGATTTGAATAAAACCATCAGGCAACAGCTCTTGCAAAACAGTGAATTTTATATAGTGCAAACGGTATTGAACGGCAAAACATTTTTGCGTGTTACTCTGATGAACCCATTCACGACCAGAGAGCACTTAGAAAAACTGCTTAGTATTATTCCAGATTTTGGGTTATACTAACTCGCATATTTCATTCTTGTACGAAATATGCGGGCTAAGCTCACAGGCATTGCCCTTGATTTGTTGGTTTCAACAAATCTTCCAACTTTTATAAATGAGTTTTTATTATGGTAGATCAATTAAACCAAACAGCTAATAGTTCAATTAAGACGCAGTTAAACGGTGTTTTTCAATTGCAGCGAAACAGTTTTTTGAACAGTCCAACTGAATCCATTCACGAGCGAAAAGCACACTTAAATAGTCTTAAAAACTTACTCACCGAAAACCGTGATGCCATTGTGGAAGCCATTTGTAAGGACTACGGAAACCGTTCAAAATTTGAAACACTATTTGCTGAAATTGTGGTGGTAACTGATGACATTAAAACCACCCTAAAAAAATTAAAGAAATGGATGAAAGTGCAACGACGACACGTTGATAAACTGCTGTATTTTGGTGCAAAAAACCGAGTTATTCCGCAACCCATAGGCGTGGTTGGATTAATTGTTCCGTGGAATTTCCCGATAAACCTGTCTTTTTCTGGATTAACGGCGGTATTTGCGGCGGGCAATCGAGCCATGGTTAAGATGTCTGAAAATTCCATTCATTTATCGCGATTATTAATTGCATTAGTGCCAAAATATTTTAAGCCCGAAAAGTTGCAATTTTTTGAAGAGACCGGAGCAGTGGGCATAGAATTTTCACAAATTCCTTTTGATCACCTTATGTTCACAGGCTCTGGAGCAACGGGGAAAAAAGTCATGGCATCGGCGGCAAAAAATCTAACACCTGTTACCTTGGAATTAGGGGGTAAATGCCCAGCCATAATTGATCCAGAGTATCCCATGGAAAAAGCAGTCGAACGGATATTATTTGTTAAACAATTTAATGCGGGTCAAATTTGCACCACGGTGGATTATGTTTTTGTACATGAATCACAAACAAAAGATTTTATAACAGAAGCCAGAAAATGGGTTAAGCAACATGTTCCTGATATTGCCTGTGAAGATTATACTTCGATTATTGATGAGCGTTCATTTATTCGTTTAGAACATCTTATTAAAGACGCACAGGAAAAAGGTGCTCGAGTAATAAATTTGTGCAATCAAGAGGCGGATTTAAACACTAAAAAATTGCCCGTTACCTTAGTGCTCGATACCACTGATGAAATGCAAATCACGAACCGCGAAACCTTTGGTCCTATTCTTATGGTTAAAGCTTATAAAGAACCGCAAGAAGTTATAAATTATGTTAATAATCACGATAGTCCCTTGGCACTTTACCCGTTTTCTAAAAACAAACAACTGCTAAATTTATACATAGATCGCATCATGTCCGGTGGTGTCACCGTCAATGATGCCTTATTTCACGTAGCACAACACGATATACCCTTTGGGGGCATTGGTGGCAGCGGCATGGGGCATTATCACGGGTACGAAGGTTTTTTAACCTTCTCAAAAATGCGCCCAGTCTTTTACCAAGCCAATTTCAGTAGCGTTAAATATTTATACCCTCCTTACGGTGATTTTGCCAAGAAGGTGATTAATTTCCTTGCTAAACTGAAATCATAATTTCCTTATGAGTCTCTTAGTTCTTTCTTGAGGATTTTTCCCGTTGCACTCATGGGCAAGGCATCAATAAATTCGATAACACGAGGGTATTTATAACTGGCTAATCGTTCTTTTGTCCACGCTTTTAATTCATCGGCCTCAACGCTCATGGCGTCATTAAGCACCACGAATGCTTTTATTTCTTCGCCCATTCTTTCATCTGGTATGCCAATAACTGCGACCAATGAAACGGCATCGTGCCCAATCATGACTTCTTCGACTTGGCGAGGGTAAACATTTAAACCGCCACGAATTATCATGTCTTTGGTTCGGTCTACTATAAAGTAAAAGCCATCTTCATCTTTAATGGCAACATCGCCAGAATGCAACCAGCCATCGGTAATGGTTTCTTTATTGGCTTGCGGTCGGTTGTAGTAACCCTTCATGACATTATGTCCTTTGTACAGCAGTTCGCCTTTTTCACCTTGCGATACTTCATTGCCTTTGTCGTCAACTAATTTTACTTGCACGCCCCAAATGGGTGTGCCAATTGAACCGGGTTTATAGCCAATTTCAGGTTGATTGAAGGTGACAACTGGAGAGCCTTCACTCATGCCATAACCTTCTAAAATATCTATTTCAAACAGTTCTTTAAATTCTTCAAGTACATTAATAGGTAATGCTGCTCCTCCAGAGATTGCCATACGCAAATTATTCGCGATTGTTTTAATTTTTGTTTCATCATCAACTCCATGAATCAATCCCCAATACATGGTCGGTACACCAACAAAAACATTAATCGAGTGTTTAATCATTAAGTCAGCGGCATCATTGGCATCAAATCGTGGTAATAAAATACTGTGTACGCCTTTGTAAATTGCCATGTTCATTTGCACGGTCATGGCAAAAATATGAAATAATGGTAAGGTCACTAATTGCGTATCTTCTGGGTAGAGTCGCATGAATTCCTGACATACCATAGCATTCATGACTAGGTTGCTGTGAGTTAGCTCGGCTCCCTTGGGTTGTCCAGTAGTGCCTGAGGTGTAAACAATAACGGCAGTGTCTTCTGCCGAAGTCGATAAGGTTTCAAAGTGTGCAGCCATGCCGTTCATTAATGCACCAAGTGTCATAACACCTTCAAAAGGTGAAGCATCTGTTGGTTTAGCCATAATATTGAAAAATTGTGTGCATTGCTGCGATTGATTAAAAGCGGTAAATCCCATTTGTCCCATGGGTAAATCAGCGGTTCCTTCAAAGCAGAAATAAGCTTTTGCCTCACTGTTTTCAAGGTGAAATTGAATTTCGTCTTCTTTAAGCAGCACACTCAGAGGCACGACCACACCACCCATTTTTAAAATGCCATAATAAACCATCGGAAAGTAAGGAATATTTAAACAACTCAAGGCAATTTTGTCGCCTTTTTTTAGTCCTAGTTTAACCAAGCCATTGGCAACTTGATTAGCCGCTGCATTGACCTGAGAAAAAGTTAATGTTGTCTCGCCATAAGTAAAGGCGGGTTTATTGGCGTATTTATTTGCACTGTCATCTAGAAAAGTCGTTACATTTAGCATTTATAGTCCCCACTATTTGATTCATTTATAAACGGCTAATAATTCTAACACAAAACAGTTATGATGTTTTATCAAAATTAGGCATTTCTTTAATGTAGATGTCTTGTTTACTGTAAGGAATTTCAATATTATGTTCATTGAATTTTTTATAAACCCTCATCAGTAAGCTGTGCGTCACTCGCCCTTTTAGAACAGGTTCGTCAATCCAAACAAGCAACTCAAAATCAATGCTTGAGGCCCCAAATAAGCGCATACGCACCCGAGGGTTGGGATTTTTACAGACATTATCGGCACTGTTGCCAATTTCTTCAAGCACCTTAACCACTAAGTCCAAATCCGTTCCATAAGCGACACCAACTTTTATTCTTAAACGAAATTTTTCCCAACGCCCACCGCTTTGATTTTTGATTTTGGCATTGCCAATAACGGCATTGGGCACGGTTATTTCAACATCATCGCGGGTTAATATTCGGGTGGAGCGAATACCTACATTGGTCACCATGCCACGTTCGCCAGAATCTAGTACGACAAAGTCACCGACTTTATAAGGCGTATCTGCAATAATAAAAAAGCCCGAGAATAAATTAGACAAGGTGTCTTTTGCCGCAAAACCCACCGCAATACCAATAACTCCAGCCGAGGCAAGCCATGCGGTTGGGTTGATTCCCCAAATCAGCAGTATGAAATAAGAACCCGCGGCAACCAGAGTAATTTTCCCAATTAAATCAAACAAAGGAACGGTCTTACGTTGTATCATTTTAAATTTATTGCGTAAATCGCTTAACACTTGTAGCAATAAATGCAAAATTTTAAACCCTCGCGTCATCCATAAAAGGACTATAAGTGTCAGCAGTATGCGCACCAAATTACTCTTAAACCCTTCACTAACATTCAGTGTTTTGGTTGCAAGAATTAAGAATAAATAAAACACCGTTAGAAAAATAGGACGGCGCATTAATTCAATGAGTTTATCATCAACTAAAGTGCGTGTTCTTTTAGTCACTTGGGTGGCACTGCGCATGATAATAAATTGAATGATTTTGCCGACAATATAGCCAACGCAAGCAATAATGATAAATTTTAAAAAGGGAATGCTTTGCAGTTGTTGCCAATAAGGCTGCCATGCTTGTGGTAAATAGTCGGCAAAATCTTTGATAAAATGAGTCACTTCAACAGCAGGTGAAGGTGGCGAGGTATCTGTGGCAATGTGTTTGATAATTGTATTCATGGATAAATTATACCTATTTGCTTATTTAAATGTCATAAAAATTTTGCACAACACGTATAAAGTAATCAACCCAAACTTTATTTTGATTATGCACCGTACTTGTGTTTTACTTTTATCTTTACTATTTATGAACAATTCATTGGCAGGATTCGATGCTGTCTTTAAAGATGACTTTGAAGATTTTGTTCCAATAATAACCAGCACAAATGTATTTCTTACTGGGCATTCATTGCTTGATGACCCTTTGGCTGATTATCTGCAAAGTATTTCAATTGACAAAGGCATTTCTTATCAGTGGAATGAGCAAAATATTGTTGGCTCACCCATTAGGTACAGAACCAGTGGCACAGTTTCTCCACCAAATAATTGGCAGGGCTATTTGACAGGCAAAAACCGCGACACTTTTAATATGGATGTCATAGCCGAATTAGCAAATCCTACCACCATTGGTGCAGGTAATAAGTACGATGCATTAATCATTACTGAAAGTCATAATATTATTGATGCCATTATTTGGGAATACACGAATAGTTTATTAAGACATTATCATGACCGATTACTGAGTGGGAATGCCAATGGCAAAACTTTGTTTTATCAATCGTGGTTGGATATTGACCCAAATAATCCTCAAGCATGGATTAATCATGAGTCGCTCATGGTTGCTGCATGGGAATGCATTGCAGAAAAAGTTAATCTTACCTTGGAGGCAGATGGTTTGCCCAAGACTGCTTCGGTCATTCCTGCCGGATTGGCATTAACCGAATTATTAACGCGTATTTTAAATGATGAAGTTGCAGGGTTTAACGGCACAGATTTACAAAAAATTGACTTATTGTTCGATGATAATGTTCACCTCAATACAGAGGGTATATTTTATATGGCAGCAGTCAGTTATGTTTCGCTTTATGAAAATTCACCAACAGGTGTTTCAATCCCGGTGGGAATCAATCCCGCCACAGGGGCTGATTTACTGCAAGTGGCTTGGGAAGTGGTCAACAATTACCAACAAAATTACACCACCAAAACCATGAACCAATGCCGAAATTTATTTGCCACTCAAATCTGCAGCAGTTATTACAATTTTGATGGGCGACCAGGCGAAGTAGCAGGATGCGAAGATTGGATGAGCACCAACACCAACAATTATTATAACCCTTTTAATTGGCCCGATGCAGGTTTGATTGTTTGGCCAGATCCGTGATATCATTCAAAACTATTCGTAAATATTTGGTCTGCAGTAGTATGTAATTTTATATCTACAAAAATTGGCAATAAGTTATTTTGAGGCAAACTAATGATTTCTCCTTGTGTAACATCGCAGCTTCCTAAAATGGCAGCATTTGCACAATTAATATCATTATAAATTTCATTTGTATATGCATTATTAGTATCAGTTGAAAGATAGTAATCACCAAAAACTATAGGTAATGAGAATCCACCATTAAAACTCGTAACTGTAGAGCCTAGAATAAAGCCTCTTTCATTCCAATAATCAATTATGATATTATCTAATGGAAGTCCAGTATTTATATCTGTAACATAACCATTTATTCCTTGATTTAGTGTTATAAATATTGACAAATTTCTTGAGTTATTAGTAAGCGTCAACCAAACCACCCCCTATAATTAAATCTCAATCTGGTTCATACTTCTGCATTTATAAATCAGGAATAACCAAATGATCAGACGCAGCAAAGAACAATGGCAAGCCATTATCACTAAA
>JALSLV010000087.1 GCA_026988115.1 Lysobacterales bacterium
CTGTTAGTTGATTGAATTTTATCTAACAAGGCGAGTTTTTAAAAGCCTGCCACACTCATTGTTCCGCTACGCTCCACAATGAGTGTGGCAATTATTTAACAATAACGTTGTGAAACTATACAATTAGGGGAATAATAATGATAAAACAGTTCTTAATGTTAGTGGGTGCACTGACAATAATGCCAGTATCAGCAATCAATTATAGAATACATCCAATAGTCACTACAAATGGTGGTATGGTTTATCAGGTAGATACCGATGAAGTTATCGCTTGGAATCCACAAGCTCCAGATATCAATGTGATTCATGCGGCTGCTATTCATATTGCTTCTCAACAATGTCCTGATGGTGGATTTGGTTGGCCGCATAATGATTGCACAACGACTTATCATAATATAACTTCGCCAATCCTTAATGGGATTCACGGTGCGTGGCAACAAACGGGTAATTCTGCTTACTTAGGCATTATGGTTAATGGTGGAAACTTTGATTTGTTGTCACAGTATAGTAATGGTGAGTCGCGATTTTCAACAGAAACACCTCTGTTTATGTGGAATCTCAGCCAAGCTTCAGCAGATACGACTTACACAAGTTTTGTTGAAACTGATTTTTTTAGTCAATTAGATGCCGTTACCTATGGTCCTGATGATTTAGGTACCAGTACATGGATAAATAGTGTGGTCGCTTATCGGCAAGGAACTTGGATAAACTTATTGCCTTGGGAATTTAAATCGTTACCCATGATGGCGATAAAACATGGTCGTTATCCTCAAGCAGAACTCTACGTGCAAGCAATCTTGGATGGTTTTAATGGCATGGATGACACCAGCCCTGACACTGTTTACAGCGATTTAATTGGTGTGGCTGGTGGTTTATGGGGATTATCTGTCATTAATCGTCAAAACTTTCCTGCGATTAACTCACCCTTGCACACTATTAACAGTTTGACTTCCATTCAACAGCTGGCTGATTTTCTCGTGAGTAAACAAAATGCCGATGGTTCGTGGTATTGGCATTCAAATTTAGCCACACCAGCTGAAAATGATAAAGACGTACAAACCACTGCTTATGCCATTATGGCTTTAATTAAGGTTAATCAACGCTTGCCTGTTGATTACTTGCCTGCCATAAATTTAGGCCAAAACTGGCTAGAATCCATGCAAGATCAATTTGGTGGTTTTCCAAGCTTTCCTGGTGGAGTCGAAAACACAGAAGTTGAAGCTGAAGCTTTATCGGCTTTAAGTTATCAGGTGATTGAGTACAGTGAATTGATGTTTGATGATGGCTTTGAATAAGAACTTAATCACGAAGTTTTAAAAAGTTGAATCATCGGAGTTTTTTTTGAAATAAATAAACAATCCAATCCACAACAAAACTGGAAACCAAATGGTTTTGGTTATAATTCCTGCTAATACGTAGGTAATAAATACAATTAATTTTGCTTGGTTTGAAAACTCTGCAACTTTTAATGAAATGAGTACAACTATCAAAAAGACTAAATCCAACCACATAGCAGTCATGGAAGGTTTATTTGCCGCCATTACCGTGATGGGTAAAAGCATTAAAAAGGATGCATTGAGTTTCATGGTTGAAAATTATAGCGTGACTGAACAAAATAATCAGCTTTTTTAAACGAGAAAAAATAAAACCCTAAAATAAATTTTAGGGTTTTATTAGTAATGCAACCAAATCCATGGTTACATAGGGGACATGGTTTTGGTTGCACTTATAAAAAAGAGGAAAATAAGTGCAACCAAAGGGTTAAAAAGTGTTTATGCTACTTTTTTAACTTCTTTTTTCATCTCTTTAACTAAAGAATCAACTTTTGAACTCAAGCTGTTGATGTCTTTAACTGTTGGGATGTCTAATTTTTTAAGAACTGACTCAATGCGTGTTTCAAATAAGTTTTCTACCTTATTGATTTGCTTGTCAGCAATTTTACGGATGCTGTTTATTCTTTTTTCTGCTTTACTTGAAACTTCTTTAACAACTTTATTAGATTTCTTTTCTAAAGTTTTGCCTTCTTTAATTAAAGAGTTATAAACTTTCAAAGATTCTTTTTGTGCCATTGATGCAACTCCAAGACCTGCTAACCATAAGTTGTTTACTGTTTTTTTAATATCGTTTTTCATGTTATTCACCTTTTGTTGAATGTGTTTGTTTGTTCGTTGTAGTGCATAATAGGGTCTCTTTCTAGAGCAAACACACTAAAAAAGGTTTTTTTTGAAAATTAATAAAAAAAAGTTAAATTAAGTTAAAATAAATACAAAAATGACTATTTATAATCTTTTGCAGAGGGAATATCTTTTATAAAAGAACTCTTGCTGTTTTTAAAGGATGTTGAGCTAGCATAATTGGTCCACAGCAATTGCCCACTGGTGGCATCAACAAAATAACCAAAGTTTGAAGGAGTTCCATGCAAGGTAGAAACACCCACAAATGCACCTCCTGATGCACTTGCCATTGCAGCTGCTGACAATAAACCAATGCCTATGTTTTTTATGGCAGAAACTTTAGGGCGGTTGGCTGTAATAATTAAAACGGCTGTTTTTTCAGGAATATCAACCGTTGCTAATAAACGAGCCGCTTCTTCTGTGGCAAAGCGGTATTTGTGAATGTTATCAGCCACTTTACGCGACACTGTACCATTAAGTAAATAAACAAGATTGGTCAGTTGATTGATATCATTATCACTCAAACCAATACTGCGCATAATAAAAGGAGGTGAAATATGATTGGGTTGCAATTCTTTATTTTTATAATGCTCAACAATTAAATCTGGATTATATAATAAGCCACTGGTTTTAAAAGATTTAGGTAAAATACCGTAGCCTTTGTTTTGCAATAACTGGCTCAAGCGGGCATAAATGCGGTCTTGTTGTTTAATATTATAATCCTCATCAAAATCCAACACCTTACCAATATCATCCTTAAGCGAAGTATAATCAATCAACAATAAGATGTGTTCAATCTGCACTTTACCCTCAGCAAAATTTTGATTGACGTAAGCCTTTTTTGTGGCACAAGAAGAAAGAACAAATAGAACAATAACAAAGATAAGTTTTTTCATGGATAGTGAAGTCAATATTATTAAATAAATAATTGTAACATAAACTCATGTAAACCATAATATTTTTAAAAGCAAAACCAAATGCTTGTTTAGGATGAGCTTCGCCCATTGACGATGTCTATCGGTCAGAGCAAACAATTGGTAAGTGGGATTTATCCCACTCTAAATTCAATATTTATAAAAAAGCGTCGGTTGAAACCGACAATCCAACAAAAGAAGTTATCGCACAGCGGTATAGCAAAAAGCAAAAACCAGATAAGTGCCTATCGTAAGGTGGGTTTACCCACCACAATATTAGCATATCCTAATCTATCCTAAGTTGCTAAAAAAATCTTGACAGATGAAATTGCAAAGATATTATAAAAGAGCAACTTGTTAATGGATATTGCCAAAATTTGACAAAAAGTGAGCTATCCCGCCACGAAAAACGACCGAATTGACCAATGACTTTTAACCACAGTTGCATTTATAAAATTTTTAAACATATTAAAAAATGGAGAAATAAATGAAACATAATAAAATCTTAAGTGCTTTAGGCATGGCTAGCACAGCACAGCACAGCACAGCACAGCACAGCACAGCACAGCACAGCACAGCACAGCACAGCACAGCACAGCACAGCACAGCACAGCACAGCACAGCACACTTAGACAACTTACTAAACGCTTAGTTCAAGTCACAGCTTTTACATTTTCATGTTTAGTTGTGTTGCCCAGTTTTGTACAAACGGCAGATGCGGTATCTGGATGTAATGCAGCTGGTTGCTTTAATGATGATGGTGATTTTGAAATTTATCCTATTGTAGTTACTCCACCTGTTGATGATCCATGGGATCCATGGGGAAATCCTGACCCAAACCCACCAACTTGTGATTATTTGGGTGATCCAGATTGTGATGAAGGAGATGATGGCGGAGGGAGTACTGGAGGAAGTAATGGAAATGAAGACGAGCAAGCTTGTTTAGCATGGTATGCTTTAAAAGATGAAGAATGTTTACTGGATCCAGTAGATCAATTTCACGCAGACTGGGATCCCTTTGGTTCTTCATTTCATAACTTGTTTAACTGGAGCTTTATACCTGGTTTGCCCTCCGGTGGCTTTCCTGATTTTGGTGCCCCTCTTCAAGTATATCAAAATATAATAGTGAGTGTAGCAAGAGCCTACTGGGTAGATCAAACAGAGGCTTCAATCAGTCAAGCCTATTGGGACGCTGTTGATGTTTTCTGCATAGGGTTTCCTCTTGAAACTACATTTTCTGCCGATAGGGCACAATGTTATAATCGAGCGTATAGTGTTTCACTCCGTTTAATACCATCTTTTTCTGATCATGCATTTACTATTAGCCAAGTTGAAAGATGGGGTATTACAGTTCAACATCTAAATTCCGGAAATCCATTTGCAAATTGGGCCGCGAATTTTTTAGGGGATATCAACAAAGTTAAACAATGTAAGATCTGGTTTGATGGAAAAGAACAAATTCCAGGTTGTGAATAATTAGTCATTAGGAGAAAATTATGAAATATATTAAAATAATAGCAGTAATATTTATTTTTTCGTTGGTTTATTTAATTAGTACAAGGAATGATTTGCCAATTGATTCTACTGATAAATATCTTACTCAAGAAAAAACTGGTAATAGAGTCATTAAAAAAGACGTTGTACTAAATAAGACAAAGAAGAAAGTGATTCATAAAAAGTTAAAAAAGGATTTTGAAAATGAGGTTTATAAAATTTTACAACCTCTAAATAACAATGATTTAGAATTTGCCTGGGAAGATGAATATGGTTGTTGGAATAGGAAAGAGTGTAACTATAATTGGTTAAATGCGAGGACTCTAGAAGAAGCTATATGGATGAGAAATAATGGTTATCCAACTGTAAGTATGCTTAGGCTAATAAATGATGATAGGTATAAAGATGAATTGGCAGAACTAACTCGGAGAAAATTTCCAGCCGCTCTAGCAGTAGCAACAATAAGTGCAATGGAGCAAGGTAACTTTAAAGAAGGCTTTAATTTAGCTTTATCAAATGTTGCACATTCTAATAACTCTCAAATATATCCTCATTATCTATTGGGTGAAGCATTATTGGCTAATGATATGAAGCCATTGGCTATTTCACAGTTTTATATAGCTGGAATTTTGGGGGATCCATTAGCCCAAGGTAGAGCAATGTCATTGTCATCAGATATTCCTGTTGCAACTACAGCATTGAACTCAGCCCATCAATACATTAGTAGAGTTTTTGGTACAGAGGTACCTAATGACCCAAGACCTGATGGAGGTTAAAAGAAAAAAAATCAAAACTGGACAACTCTCCCCATCCAAAATAGAGGGTTGTCCTGTTTTTACTCCAAATAAACTAAATGATAATTTGATTAAATCATTGTCCTTAGTCGGTAGTGAATGTTTATCTGAAGATTTCCATAATCATCAATTGGGGAAAACATTTGAACCGTATTTCTGTAAATTTTTTGCAGGTAACAATAGTTTGGTTGAAGATATTGCTGATATACCAATTGAGACTTTGTATTTGTGGTATGATGCCAAAATTGCGAAAACTTCTCAGGTTAAATTTATAGTCAAGAATGCAATTAGGTTCAATAATTTATTACAAGAAATCCGTAATAGTGATGCGCTAACAATTAACAAATTAATTAAATGGAATAAACTGGCATTACCAAAAAAAGCTCAATATGGAATAAGAAGGAATAAAATGTTAGTTGGTAATCCTAAGAAAGTTTCCTATGCCTTTTATGCTCCCGATAAAGAAGTATTAATTGAGCTGTGTGAAGATGCCATTAATTTTGTCAATTCTAACAAAACTAGTGCATTGAATACTGCACTTATATCAATGATGCAATTCTTCTTTATTCATCCTTTTTATGATGCTAATGGCCGGATGTTTCGCGCACTTTCAATAGTATTGTTGCAAAAAGAATTTGGACTAATTAATGCATTCCTTTTAAATCTATATTTAAAAAATATTAATCGTGAAGGTTACTATTTCTCACAAAAATTCTACCGTGCTGGCAATTTAGAATCAATTGTCAACTATCATAAGCGAGCAATAAAATGGGCAAATAAATCAGCACTTATATTAAAAACACTTCTTGATGATTATCTGAATTTAACCAAACAAAAAAACCTTAATGATAAAAATTATAGCCAAATAATTGTCAAAATAAAAAATAATACTACACAAGAATTAGATACAAACATTTTTAAACTTCATGGCACAAAAGGCATAAATGCTATTTATATCAACACAGCTTTGTTGAATGTAATCAATCAATTCGATTATTACCTACGTTTTGAGTTGCGGGCTTGTATGCTGCAAAACAATATGTAAAATAGTCTCAAATTAAAAGATAAGTGGGACTGAAATTTCCACCTCCATTGACTTATTTGACATGACATTCCCCATAAGTTATTCTGGTTTAAGTTTAATTAGTAATGAATCAGCAGTAATAATATCATCTTCTTCCACTAAAATTTCATCCACAATCGCATCTACAGAGGCTTTGAGTGTTAGTTCCATCTTCATGGCTTCCATCACGGCTAAGGTTTGGTCGGCTTTGACCTTGTTGCCAACTTTCACTTTTATTTGCAGTATTTTGCCTGGCATGGGCGAAACAATATCGCCTTTATTGACGTTTGATGCTTCGGTTTGGTGATTGGCCTTGTTGAAGATGTAGCGTTTGTGTTGGGACACCAGCTGTAGTTGTGACTGGCTCTCATGTAAAGTTGCATTTTTATCAATTTCAACATGGTTACCGTTTTCAAAAATAACTGTAGTGCCATTAATACGTGCTTTAACTTCGATTTCTTGCTCGTGATAAATCCATGCATAAGTACTAAAATAAAATCCTGAATTGCTCCAGCCATCATTTTCTGACCAAGCAGATTGTGCTGAATTTTTGTTTGATTTGGCAATCAAGGTGGCAATGACTTTATTATCGGCTTTTGGAATTTCAATTTTTAGTTGCCCATTATCTAAAGAGTTGGTAAAAACGGTATTTTCTCTAAACTCGATGGAATCAATCAATCCCGATAAAAAGCCTAGATTGGTTTTGACGCCAACAATAAAGGCATGGTCTAAATTATCTAATACCTTTTCGATGCATTGTTCGCGATTTTTTGCCCAACAAACGGTTTTGGCAATCATGGGATCAAAGTGAATACTGATGGTGTTGTTTTTTTCGATGCCGGTGTCGATAATAACGTTCTCACCTTCGCAGAATTGCACATCTTCGAGCAAACCCGTAGCGGGTAAAAATCCATTAAAACTATCCTCAGCATAAATGCGGGCCTGTATGGCATGTCCTTTGCATTGAATTTCATCTTGTTTTAGTGGCAATTGCTTGCCAGCAGCGACATGAATTTGCCATTCGACTAAATCAGTTCCAGTTATCATCTCGGTGACACGGTGTTCCACTTGCAAGCGAGTGTTCATTTCCATAAAATAAAAGTCATCGCCCTCGACAATAAATTCTATGGTTCCAGCACCTTGGTAATCTACAGCTTTGGTGGCTGCAACGGCTGCAGCGTACATTTTGTTTTTTGTTTCTGGACCGATGCAAGTTGAGGGTGCTTCTTCAACAATTTTTTGGTAGCGGCGTTGCGAAGAACAATCGCGTTCAAATAGGTGCACGACATTGCCGTGGCTATCGGCAAAAACTTGCACTTCGATGTGCTTGGGCTTGGTGATAAAGCGTTCTAAGATCACATGGTCATTGCCAAAGGATTTAATCGCTTCGCGTTTAGCAGAGAGTAGGGCTTCGGTAAATTCAGAGGATTGATTTACAATTTTCATGCCTTTGCCACCACCACCCGCACTGGCTTTAATTAACAACGGATAACCCACTTCATCAGCTCTGGCTTGTAAAAACTCAACCTCTTGTTCGTCTCCATGAAATCCAGGTACGCAGGGAACGCCAGCGGCTATCATGCTCTTTTTAGCCGCGGCTTTTGACCCCATAAGTTCCAATGCATCAATCGGTGCTCCGATAAAAATCATACCAGCTTGGGCAATTTTTCGAGCAAATTCTGCGCGTTCGGATAAAAAGCCATAACCTGGATGAATGGCATCAACATTATTCTCTTTGGCAATTTTAATAATGCTATCGGTATCTAAATAAGATGCTGTGGGTGATTGGGCGTTAACCACAAATGCTTCATCAGCCATCTGCACATGCATGGCATTGACTTCGATTTGTGCATAAATCGCAACGGTTTTAATGCCTAATTTAGTACATGTTTGCATGATGCGGCAAGCAATTTCGCCACGATTAGCGATTAATATTTTTTTAATTGTCATTTGATGGTATCTTTTTTATTATCAAGTTTTAGGTACGAAGGAATAGTTTTGAACTGGTTAAGCATGATTTTATCACCATCAAGGATAACTTGGTAGAGATTGTCGTATTCGTTTTCGTTAATGGCTTGAATTTCTTTGTGGCTAAGCAGAGCCGTAAGTTTAGGTGTTGTGTTGCTGTGCCCAACAACAAGGATAGAACCTTCAAGGAGCTTTAATTGACTAGCAAATTCTTCCAGTTTGCGCGGATCATAGCTTTCTATTGGCAAATTAAGGAATTTAGCCAATGGTGCGGCTGTTTCTTGCGTTCTTTTATAATCGGTTGAAAAAATACGAGATATTCCAATAAAAGCCAATGTTTTTGCAATATTTTGTGCTCGAAACTCGCCAATTGCCGTTAACGAAGGCTTTTCTCCTGCTTGCTTTTCCGCATGACGAACTAAATAAATGGTGGTTTGTGAATAGGCTACCTGACCAATCAGCAAGTTGACAATAAATAACAAGGTTTTCATAATGTTTCTCAAAAAAATTGAAAACATTATACCCTAATCCCGATATAGAAAGGTGTTTTCTATATCGGGATTAGGGTTATAGCAAGCTATTAAAAGTTTAGCTTGAATCGAATAATTTTATAAATAGCTACAACAAAAATTACTGGCAACATAATAATTATCAATGGCAAAGCTAGGATTAATAATAAAATTAATTTGGCTTTCGATAGGCTTGATATTTTTATTACTGAGCTCATGCCTAGAGGCATTTTAAACCCTGCACCACCTGCTTGTGCAAAAGGATTGTTGAAATCGCCTTGTGCCGTTTGGTTTTTATCAATGACCTCGCCTTCGATGACTTTATCTGCTTCACACGCTCGCGAGAGTTGGTCAATTAACATAAAAGAGACACTGGGAATCTCTCCAGTGATGGTTATTTCATGTTGACCTAAGGTTAAAACGGATGCTTTTTCGCAGGGACCAATGAGTTGGTACTCTAAGTCTGAAATTTGTTCAATGCTGCCAAACTGATGCCAGCCATTAAAGAAATCCTCTACGTGTTGAGTTGGATCTTGGTGAATTTGGATTGTTAAAGTCTTAGTCAATTTCATTTCATCTGCTAAAACCTTAAAATTGGGGTTGATTAATTAATTTCAAGAGTCTATTGTTAAGCTCTTTTCATAGAAGTAGATGTGATATAATACATTTCAAACATCACACGTATTTATCATGTTAATTAAGCTCAACAATTTAACCGATTGCATTCAAACAATTATTGCTAAAGTTGGTAAAGAATTAACTATTGGTACACCTTTAGGTATTGGCAAGCCTAACCCTTTAGTTAATGCTATATGGCAACAAGCAAAAGAAGATGACAGCATTCAATTAGAAATTTTTACGGCTTTGTCTTTGCAAATACCAAAGGGTAAATCTTTGCTTGAAAAACGTTTTTTAACGCCCTTTACCGATCGCTTATTTCCGGAACATCCTGACTTGACCTATATTGATGATGTGAAATTCAATAAAGTACCAGATAATATGAAGGTGACGGAGTTTTACATGCAATCAGGAAAAATGTTGCATTCCAAAACCGCTCAAATGAGTTATACCAGCAGTAATTACACCCATGCCATGCGAGATATGTTAGACAAGGGCATGAATGTTTTGATGCAAATGGTGGCAGTCAAACAAACGGAAAAGGGCCCTATTTATTCACTGAGTTGTAACACCGACTTAACTCTGGATATGGATCCAATTTGCCAAAGAAAACAGATAAAAAGACCATTGGTGGTCGCTATGGTAAATCCTTATTTGCCCTTTATGGGTGGTAAGGCACAAGTAGATGAATCTTTTTTTGATATTGTTTTGGATGATGAGTCGCTCTACTTTGAACCTTTTGTGACACCACGAGCCAGTGTTAATATAACCGATTATTCCATTGGTTTATTGACCAGCAGTTTAATAAAAGACGAGGGCACTTTACAAGTTGGGATTGGTTCCTTGGGTGATGCGTTGATTTATTGCACTAAACTACGCCACGCTCATAACCAAGACTATTTAGATTTAATTGATAAAGCGCAGATAAAAATTAAATTTTCTGATGTTATTAAGTCAGTTGGGTCATTGTCCGTCTTTAAAAAGGGTTTGTATGCTGCCAGTGAAATGTTTGTCGAAGGTTTTGCACATTTATTTGATGCTGGAATTTTAAAACGCAAAGTTTATGATGATGCACAAATACAGCAATTGCTCAATCAGGGAATAATTACCGAAACAATTCCTGAAAATATCATTGAAATACTGCTGCAGCATGAAGTCATTGATGAAGTCTTAACAAAAAGGCAATTTAAACGTTTGCAGTATTTGGGAATTCTAAAGGCTGGATTGAGTCTTGTGAAAGGCAAAATTAAAGATGAAACAGGTAAAAAATATTCAACAAATTTGACTAAGTATAAAAACATACAAGCAATTCAAAACAGATGCTTAGGCGAAAAGTTAAAACAGGGCGTGTTATTGCATGGTGGGTTTTTCTTGGGTTCTGGCTGGTTTTATCAATGGCTTCGTGACTTAAGTGACAAAAACCGTGCTATGTTTCAAATGACTTCGGTGGGTCAGGTCAATGAACTGTATGGAAATGAAGCGTTAGATCGTGTGCAAAGAATCAAAGCGCGATTTATTAATACCTGCATGAAAGTGGATGTGCTTGGTGCAGCAGCCTCTGATACTTTGGATAATAACCAAGTGGTTAGCGGTGTTGGAGGTCAATACAATTTTGTCGCCATGGCACATGCCTTAGAAGATTCGCGCTCTATACTTATGTTACGCAGCACCCATCAAGGCAAGAACGGACTCGAAAGCAATATCGTTTGGAAATACACTTATTGCACCATTCCACGCCATTTGCGTGATATTGTTGTCACCGAATACGGCATAGCTGATTTACGAGGGCAAAGCGATGAAGAGTGCATCAAACGCATGATTTGTATTGCCGATTCTCAATTTCAACAAGAGTTAAGGCAAACAGCGATACGTTATAATAAATTAGGCAGTCACTGGCAAATACCAAAACAATTTACCAATAATTTTGCAGAAAACCTCAACACAACATTTAATCAGTTTCGCAAACAAGGCTATTTTCCTCATTATCCCTTTGGCAGTGATTTTACCGAAATTGAGTTGCACTTAATCAAGGCACTCACCTTCCTTAAATCCAATACCAAGACCACTATGGCTAAGATAAAATTGCTGGTCAAGGCCTATTTTAATAAAGCAGATGAAGAAACAATGAAACCCTATTTGCAACGAATGAATTTGTTGAAAACAGAAACTAGAGAAGAAAAAATCAGTAATAAACTACTTGGTTATGCATTATCCCAAATCCCTATATAGAAAAGTCATAAAAAGCCTTATCACCAATTATTAAAAACATTATGAAATACTTAAAATTCACTCCATTGATTTTTGCAGCTTTACTAACGTCTTGTGCAAACCATAAGGTTGATGACTCATCCTTCATACTCGCTTTTGGCTCTTGCAATAATAACAAAATAGAAAAATATCTTTGGCAGGAAATCAATCAAAATAATCCTGATGTTTGGGTTTGGGGTGGTGATATTATTTATGCTGATAATCCCGATAATGACATGAATATTATCCGTGATGATTATGAACAACTAAAAAACAGTCCAGCTTACACAAAATTTAGATTGGATAATACCATAATTGGGTCATGGGATGATCACGATTATGGGTTAAATGATGGCGGTGGTGAGTTTGAAAAAAAAGAGCTATCACAGCAGTTGTTTTTGGATTTTATGGATGTGCCGAAAGATGATGCACGTAGAAAACACAAAGGCGTTTACAGCAGCCATGATTATGCGGTTGGTCGGTATAAAATTAAGATAATAATTTTGGATACCCGTTATTTCCGCAGTCATTTAACCAAAAATCCAAACCCCACAAAAATTCAACGCTATATTCCAAACAGCTATGGTGATGGAACCATGCTTGGAATAGCCCAGTGGAACTGGCTTGCGGCTCAATTAACCCAATCGCATGCAGATTTTAATGTTATTTTGAGCAGTATTCAGGTTTTGTCGCCTTATCATGGATTTGAAAAATGGGCTAATATGCCACACGAACTTGATAAGTTAGAGACACTAATTATGAGTTCTCGGGCAAAAAACGTCATTTTACTTTCAGGTGATAGGCACATCTCTGAAATAGCCAAGAAAAATATCGAAGGATTGAATTATCCATTAATAGACTTTACATCCAGTGGTTTAAACCGTGCCTTAAATTTCGAAAAAATCGAACCCAACCCTTACCGAGTAAGAAGCAATGTTGTGCAGGATAGTTTTGGGTTATTGCGTTTTGATTTTATTCATCATCGCGTTGTCATGGAAATTAGAGGAGAACATAATAAGCTACTCAAGCGGTTTGAACAGATTTATTAGAGTAATTTGTTTTTTCATATCTTAGTAATAACCTAACATTTAGCCAAATTTCTCTAAAAAGATGAAATGTAATTGACCGAACGGTCAGTCAGGAGTAGTATTGGCATTTTTAATTAAACTAAGAATGATGAATACTAAGAAATTAGTCAAATTCTATCCGCCTTTGGAAGAAAAAATAAATATTATTACGCATGCAATAGGGGCTGTGGGTAGTTTGATTGCCTTAGTTTTATTTGTACAAAAAGGCATGCAAATTGAAGACAAGACCTACCTAATCAGTGTCATTGTCTATGCCGTGTGTATGTTTTTATTATTTTTATCCTCTAGTTTATATCATTGTGCAACAGATATTGAGATAAGGCAAAAGTTAAAAGTTTTTGACCATGCAGCAATATATTTGATGATTGCAGGGACTTATACTCCTTTTTGTTTGGTGACATTATCTGATTCTATTGGTTGGATATTGTTTGCGGTTGTATGGGGACTGGCTGTTATTGGCGTGGTATTAAAAGTGTTTTTTACGGGTCGTTTTGGAGTCGTATCAACCATTGCTTATGTTGTGATGGGTTGGATTATTCTCTTTGCTTATAAACCCTTAGCAGAGAACCTTCGAGGTGATGGCATGTATTGGTTAATTGCCGGAGGTGTGTCTTTTACCGTAGGTGCGCTTGTATATATGATTCCTAAAATTAAATTCCACCACGCTATTTTTCATGTTTTTGTCCTAATTGGCGGTGCATGTCATTTTGTGTCTATTTATTACTCTGTATAAATTATGTTAACTAATAAAGAAAAAATATTAAATACTTCATTTAAGCTATTTGCCCAAAAAGGTTTTAGCCAAGTTTCAATTGCCTTGATTGCGAAAGAATCAAAAGTGGCAAAAAGCTTAATTTTCCATCATTTTTCCAATAAAGCTGAGTTATGGGAAGAGGTTAAAGAGCGGGCGTTTTCCAGTTATGCTTCAAAACAAATGGATTTGTTTTCAAAGGCTGAAGATCCTGTTGAATTAGTATCAGAAACGATTCGCAGTTATTTTAAATTTTTATCGCAAAACCCCGGTATTTTAAGACTGTATTCGTGGAGTAATTTAGAAAATGATGGCAGTTGCGGCAAGTTTGATAAACCTTTAATCGAAAACGGAACCCGTTTGATTAAACAAGCACAAGAGGCAGGTGTTTTTCGTAGGGATTTTGAACCAGTAAATTTAATTGTTACATTCATTGGAACAGTCAACTCCTATTTAAATGCACAATCACATTTTAGCCAATGGTCTGAGGATTTATACAGTAAAAACTCAAAATTTTTAGAAGATTATATTGGTTTTATTATTAAGGGAGTAAAAGCATGAAAAATTTAATGGTTAATTTATTCTCCATTGTCCTATTATCGGCTTGTGTAGGTAATGCAACATCGGATAAGAGCGTTGAATTGGAAGTTTTAGTCAAAAGCAAAGAAATAGTTGCCAAAGATATCACGCGATTGCATGAAATACCCACAGTTATAATCGCTAAAGAACGTGCTAATTTGTCTTTTTTATTGTCAGGAACAATTGATAAGGTTTTGGTTAAAATCGGTGAAAAGGTCGAAAAAGGTCAAATATTGCTTAGTTTATACAACCCAAATTTAGATCCGTCTATTGCCAACAATTTAGCCCAATTAGAATCCATCAAAGTTCAAATATCACAGGCTCAACGTGATTTATTAAATTTGAAAGAATTAAGGAAAAATAATTCCACCAGTCGAACGGCTTATGAACACAAAGAAACAGAATTAAAAAATCTGCAAGCAAAAGAAAAAGCCATAAAGGCACAAATTGATTTAGCTCATGCCAACCAACAAGAATCGTTGCTTCGAGCACCATTTGATGGGGTTGTTGTTTCTGTAACTAAGCAAGTAGGCGAATTTGTGTCTATTGGTCAAATTGTGGCTGTCATCAATCAGCCAAATATTGGAGAAATTGAAGTCAATATAAGCAAACAATTGCATAATGGTTTGCAATTAAATCAAGAAATAACAGGCACTTATGAAAATAAAACGGTAAAACTGCGTATAACAGAATTATCCAAAGCCGCTGATAGTACTTCTCACTTAATGAAAGTGGTTTTAGAGCTTGAACAAGCAGCAAGTGATAAGATAGGGCAAGAATTAATTGTTCAGTTTCCACAAATTTATAAAAACGTGTACCAACTCCCGCTTGAAAGTGTTATTGATGATGGAATCAACAAACCCTATGTTTTTATAGCCAAAGATAATAGGGCTCAAAAAAGTTACATCAAACCCCTTTACATAACCAAAGGGATGATTGTTTTTGCCAGTCCTGATGGCATTAGTGATCCTGTGGTTATTAAGGGTCAAAGTAAATTGTCTTCAGGCATGAGGTTGCAACAAAACTGATGGATTTAATTAATTTATTAGTGCATCAAAAACGCCTTATTTTAACCACCGCTATTTTACTTGCCTTTGCAGGAATTTCTGCGTGGTTCAATATGAATAGGCAAGAAGACCCTTTTTTCCCTTATCGTAATGGCTTTGTTCTTACTCAATACCCTGGTGCAAGTGTTGAAGACATCGAAAATTTAGTGTTAGAACCTTTAGAACAAGAAATTGCTCAAGTTGAAGAGGTTGGAGAGATACGAGGCATTGCCCGTGCAGGTTTTGCACAAGTGACAATCAAGATGAAGGAGTATATTTATGATACCAATACAGGTTGGAATAACATAAGAGATGCCATTGACAGAGCGAAAGTTAAGTTTCCTTCAGGCGTGCTTAATCCAGTACTAAATGACAGAATCATTGACACTCCTTTAGTGGTTTATGGCATTACTGGTTCAAATGACATCATGCACATGCGTTGGGTTGCTGAAGAATTGAAAAAGAAATTATTAACCATCCCTGAACTTTCAAAAATTCGCTTTTATGCCCAAGCCGAAGAAGAAATCTCAATTCAGCCCTATGCAGATATTTTAAAGAGTTTGGGTATTGATGGCAGTTATTTAGTTTCTCAAATTAATAATAAAACCGATGTAGTGCCGTTGCAATCGTTGCAATCAGACACGCGCCAATTTATTTTAAACGCAAAAACCCAATACCAAAGCATCGATGAAATAAAATCAACCTTGATTACCTTGCCAGATGGCACAACTCTGCCTTTGCAGATCCTGGCAGAGGTGAAGTATGGAGCAAAGTTAGATGCCACTTCCGTGTTTTGGCTAGATGGTAAACGTGCAATAGGTATTGGTATGTTTGTGCCGGTTAATCAGCTCAATGTGGTGGCTTTTGGTAAGAAAATTCGTCAATACATGCAAGAAATGGATAAGCAGTTTCCAGATGTCAGCATAAAACCCTTGTTTTTTCAGCCTGATAGAGTCTCTAAACGTATTTCAGAATTGGGAAATTCCTTATTAATGGGCATGTTGTTGGTGACTTTGGTGTTAACTTTTTTCTTAGGCTTACGTCCAGGCTTGGTTGTTGCCAGCGTGATTCCATTGGTGACCTTTACAGGACTGGCAATTTACAATTTTTCAGGTAATGTTCTGCATCAAATGGCAATTTCAGGCATGGTTATTGCCTTGGGAATGTTGGTGGATAACGCGATTGTAATGGTTGAAAACATTCAATACTACATTGACCAAGGCATGCGCAAATCAGATGCGTCAATTAAAGCAGTCAAACAACTGGCATTTTCCCTTTTTTCTGCCACGGGTACAACTTTAGCGGCCTTTATCCCGATGTTGATGGCAAAAGGCAATACAGGTGATTTCACAGGAGCCATTCCTGTTGTTATTATGTTAACAATCTCCATTAGCTATATTTATTCTATCTTTGTTACGCCTGCTTTTTCGCATCTGTTTTTAAAACCATCGGTTCATTCAAGTCAATCTCGCATCATGGTAATGGGAAAAATCTTTGGGCAAATAGCGACGAAAAGACCCGTTGTTGTTTTGTTGGTTTCTGCTGTTTTTATCACGGTTTCTATGTCCTTGTTTCAATTGGTTAAAAAAGACTTTTTTCCAAGCACGGACAGAAATCAAATTATTGTAGATTTAACCTTTGCAGAAGGAACTCACCTGCGTCATAACACCGAAATAGCACGAGAAATATCCCTTAAGATTCTCAAACAAGCCCATGTGCGGCATGCCTATACTTTTAGTGGTAATTCTGGGCCAAACTTTTATTATAATTTAGTCGAAAAACCTCGGTCTCCCAATCTATCTCGAATCGATGTGGAGTTAGATGATACCGACAATGCTGCTGGTTTTATTAACTGGATAAACGACTCAATTAAACCGCTTTACCCAAATCTTGAAATTATTGCCAAACGACTAGGGCAGGGACCACCAGTAACAGCTCCGATTGAAATTAAAGTTTTTGCTAAAGACCGAGAGTTATTAAGCCAAACTATCCATCAGGTTCAAGAGTTGATAGTCAAAACTCAAGGAACACGAGATGTTCGCAATAACTTAGGAATCGGTCTACCGAGTTACCGTTTGGATTTTAAGGATAAAATGCTTAATCAATACAACATAACTCGCAAACAAGTGGCGCAGTCAATTGGCTTGGCAACAGGTGGATTAATTATTGGGCAATACCGTCAATCAGATAATCCAATAAATATCGTTTTACGCAATGAGGAGGGTCTGGACTTTCCCATTAACCAAATAGAAAATATCCAACTGCACTTAAAGGGGCAAGTAATCTCAGTCAGCGATTTAGTCGATGTGCAGTTAGAATGGTTACCCGCAGCCATCCACCACTATGACCTACAACGCACCGCATCAATTTTTTCAGAAATTCAAGAAGGAACAACTTATGCTGGAGTATTACAACACCTGACACCGCAAATTAAAGGATTAAACATGCCATCAGGGGTGTCCATTCAAATAGCTGGAACAACGGTAGAATCAAGCAAAGCTAATAAGTCTTTGGGAGCCGCTGTACCCATAGGGATGATTTTGTTATTGATGTTTTTATTAATAGAATTTAACTCATTTATCAAGGTTGGTATCATTCTTATCACCATCCCATTGGCATTTGCTGGCGTTCCCATTGGGCTGTTATTAACCAACACCACTTTTGGTTTTACCTCAATACTCGGTGTTTTGGCATTAATCGGTATTGTTGTCAATAACGCTATCGTGTTGCTGGACTTAATCCAAAAAAACCTAGACAAAGCCATAGAATTTAATCAAGCCATTATCAATGCCGTGCAAAGAAGAGCAAGGCCTATACTGTTAACAACCATCACAACCGTAGCGGGATTATTCCCGTTGGTCATAACCAAAAGCACCTTATGGCCCCCTCTTGCATGGACAATTATATCTGGATTACTGGTTTCCACCTTTATGAGTCTACTCGTAGTGCCAGCGATGTATCGGTTATTGCTTAAACGTAAAGAATGTAGGGTAATAGGGTAAAGTCGCACCAAAAGAACTTGGAAAGTTGGTGGAAAAATAAGAGGTCCTCACTTCTGCGTTGTAGCCTTTATTGATACATAAATCGACAAGGCAAGATTTGCCTTGTCGATTGATAATAGGATTTATTCAAAACCATCCTTAAAGAATGCAAAATTGATAGTTGTTTGAGTTGAAGCACTTCCATTATAAGTCGATAAGTCAGTTGGATCTGTCATCGTTGCGGAGGCAGTGTTGTTAATCGTACCCCCAGCGTCAATATCGGATTGCAGTATGGTATAGGTGTAATCAGTACAGGTTGCTGTGCCATTTGGTGGTAAGGCTGTTGGTGTACACGTCAATGCACCAACAACCATTGAATCAGTTACGACTAAAGTATCTAACATCACGCCGCCAGTATTTTCAATGCTAACACTGTATGTGATTACGTCATTGACATCAGCCTCCCCAGGAAACCCATTGTCAGTTGTAAGTACGGCTGTTTTAGAAACGGTGATTTCAGGTACTGCAGTTGCACAACTTTGCACTTTTACATCATCAATATACCAGCCTTCTCGTCCGACGGAAGCATCAGAACCTAACCGGAACCTGAATCTGACGGTTTGACCAGCGAAGTTGTCAATATCAACGACTGAATTGAGGTAGTCTTGTGGATCACCACACCATCCATCTACATCTCCAAGCCCGCTAACTGAGCCAGTGTAAGAATCTGTTAACATTTTTGAAGTGGGAATGGGAGACCATGATGTTCCATTGTCTGTTGATATTTCAAGTGTTCCACCATCCCAACATTGTGTCGCATTTCTTGACTCCATTTCTTGATAGTTCCAAAATTGTAAGGTTAAGGTGCTGTTACCAGCAGGCAGTGTGATTTGTGGAGAAATAAGTTCTTGATCACTCGCGGTCACTGGGTCTAAAGCATGAAACGAACTGCTTCCATTGTGAGGTCTGGCTGTTGATAGTTGCCACGTGTTGCCTGCTCCTTGAGAACTCCAACCACCGCTACCATTTTCAAAATCAATAGAGTAACTATTTATTGTGTCAAAACCAGCAGCGCAATCACCTGGGGCAGGTTGTGTTGTAAAGGCAAATGCCGCAGAGACAACACTGTCACCACAGGCATTGGTTGCTGTTACTCGCCAATAATAAGTGGAATTTGAGTTTAAGTCACTGGAAATCGAGGTGGCATTGGCTGTTGTAGTTTTGGATTCGACAATTTGGGTGAAAGCAGAGTCTGTTGCTAATTCAAATAAATAGGATTCTGAATTGTTTCCTGCCCAAGTAAAATCTGGTCTGAATACCTGATTAACAGCATTATCTGTAGGCAAAGTAAGTGTTGGTTGGTCGGCAATGGTATCAAAAACCGTGAGTGTTATCGTTTTTGTTTTATTGGCAGCGCCTGTTGCTGTTCCATTAATATCAATTGGGTAAATGCCAGCACTTATTGCAGCTGTGTTGCTAATGGTTAGACTGGTCGTGCCAGGCAAGGTCATCACGGGATTTGACGAAAAGTTTGCTGTTGAACCCAGAGGTTGACCTGTTGTTGTTAGGCTAACGGGGCTGTTGAAAAGGGCAATAGAGCCTACATTAACTTGAAAAGCAGCATCATCAGCGGTACAAATACTCTGTTTACTTGGTATTGTTGATAAATAAAAACCAGGTGTTCCACATTCGTCAAATTTAAAGGCGCCAATGCGAGTTTGCCATCCTGCAGAAGAGGAGGTGACATAGTATTCATTCACATACCAAAAAGTACAGTCATCAACAGGGTCTATGTTTAAAGAAGTGTAATCACCCCAACGTTGAGAACCCGTTTGTGAACCACCTCCATCAACTATAGAGCCTTCACCTTGAGTCATTTGTCCTAAAGGGTCACTCGCGAGTCGCCCAGTATACCAAAGACTTGGAAACACTGTTGAACTTGTGGCACTATAGCCTAGGGCAATATTGCCTTCGCCATCCATCGCTGCAGATGCCATCCAGCGATCAGTGCCATCGGTAACCCCTGGGGCGTAGGTTCCTTCTTGGTAAACTAATGGAGACGAATTTGGGCTACGAATTTCCCACCAGCGGATGCCAGCAACACCTGTTTGAGCTTCTACTGATTGATTGGTTACCAAAGACTCATGAGTGCCAAAATTACGGTAAGCTAATCGGTGCAATGGTCTTTGTCTATAAGATTGAATATCAATCATATTACTTGTTCCTGGTTGAGGTAGGCAATTTCTGCCGCCACCAGGACAGGTAAATATTGTATCAAAAGGCGTGATAGGTAAAACATCAGTTAAGGTAAAACTTGAGTTGGCAGGTGTATCAAAATCAATAACAAATTTCCATAAATTTAACGCATCTGAGGGAGCGCTATAAGGACCTCCATTGTCTTGCGTACCAACAAAATAGGCTGGAGCTCCTGCTGAAGGCATGGTGTCTCCATCTATATCGGCAGGCAATAAACCATCGCCAACGGTATAAGGGTTGGTTCTATCGGCAAAGAATGAAAGCATTCGTGGCGCTGCGACTCCATTAAGCATGTCATCTTTATTAATGGCATAAGCACCCACACCCGAGTAGCTGCTGCCTGTAAATTCTCGAGTACTGATTAAGTAAGCATTAGACCAAATTCCATATTTTGGGTAATCAGGAAAATTTCCACCCGTGGAAAAGGCCCAACGATAATAAGTCCCTGTTGGATCCCCTGTAGTTGAAAGAGCCACACAGTTGAAAAATTCGCCACCAACGGCACTAGAAGTAAATTGAGAAAGCAACCAACGGTCATTAATTTGGTCGTATAAAGCAATCGGGTCACCAGCATTTTGGTTTTCACAGGCGCCACCAAAGCCAGTCCATAATGTGTTATTGGCTGCGGCTGCCATGGCGGTTGTGCCATCTTTATTGAAAATTTGGAAATGCACATTGGTCATAACAACATAATGGTTTAAACCCACCGCACCCACAGGGTCAGGCGGTGAAAAACCAGCCACATTTGGAATGCCATCAAAACTAGCAACGGGTGAAATGGTATTAACACTTTTTGTTTCTTGAACTATTGAGTCAACATCTTGAACACCGTAAGTTTCTTTTTCAAAACCATTGGGGTCAATCATTAAACCACCTTTTTGCATTTTGGCAAGTGGTGCTGCAGGAGCAATAAATTTTAATGGCGGTGATACATCAAAATGAGAAACAGGAATAATCCCTCTATTAGTCGCGGTTTCATAGGGCTGATTAGCAACTGAAATTGATGTGGTTAATAGTAAAATCAGTCCTGTTACCAAAATTCTAATTGGTGTTTTAACCATTGATAGTTCTCCTCGCAAAATTTGAACTATACTTTATAACCTTAATTGACTCAGAAATCAATAAAAAACCAGTTAGAGTTTTTTATCAAATTCACACAAATCACTAATAATACATTCTTGGCAATTGGGTTTTCGGGCTTTGCAAGTATACCTTCCGTGAAGAATAAGCCAGTGATGGGCATCCATCAGGTAGTCTTTAGGGATAAGGCGTAGGAGGCTTTTTTCAACTTGTAAGACGTCTTTGCCGTGTGCAATTTTAGTGCGTTTTGAAACACGAAAAATGTGCGTGTCAACCGCCATAGTTGGTTGCCCAAATGCTGTATTAAGAATAACATTGGCAGTTTTACGGCCCACTCCAGGCAAGGCTTCTAAATCCTTACGGTTATCGGGAACAATGGAATTGTGTTTATCAATAAGGATTTTACAAGTTTTTATCACATTCTTAGCCTTGGTATTAAACAAGCCTATGGTTTTGATATAATCTTTAAGTGTTTCCAAACCTAAATCATAAATTTGTTGTGGGGTGTTTGCAACCTTATACAAACGCGAAGTGGCTTTATTGACGCCTACATCAGTGGCTTGAGCTGATAAAATTACAGCAATAAGCAGTTCAAAAGGTGAAGAATATTCTAGTTCTGTGGTTGGATGGGGATTGATGCGTTTGAAACGTTCAAAAATTTCGATGCGTTTTTGTTTGTTCATTTTTATGCTAGACTAATGCGTTATATTTATTTAAACTTTTATCCATGAAAATTGCAATATTAATCAACGGTTCAATTCGAAAATTTCTACTTATCAAACAAACAATCAAAGATGAATTTTCTGGCTATGATTCACAACTTTTTATCTCTGAATGTGCAGGGCATTTTATGGGTTTGTGCAAGCAAGCATTGGATGATGACTTTGATTGCTTTATCTTTGTTGGTGGTGATGGTTCACTCAATGAAGGTGTCAATGGGATTATTTCATATTATCAACAAGGCAATGATAAAGGGGCTGATGGTTATGATTGGGCTGCTATTAGCCGCATTAAAGTTGGCGTCTATGCGGCTGGAAGTGGCAATGACTTTATTAAATCTGTCAATCAAGATGAAAGCATTGAAACTTTGAAGAATAATATTGATAAAAATGCATCCAAAATGGTTGATGTTGGTTGGATAAACTACCGAAGCTTTGAAAGCAAAAAAGAGGTGAGATTTTTCATCAATGTCACCGATGTTGGAATGGGTGGAGAAGTGGTGCAAAGAAAATCAACAATGCCTAAATGGCTCAGCGGTAAATTGACTTACTTTTTTGCCATTACTTCAACCATTGCAACCTATAAAAAGTGTCACCTAAAAGTGCAAAGTGGTGATTTTACTTGGCAAGGCAAAACATTGAACCTAATTGTTGCCAACGCCAAATACTTTGGCAACTCACTGGGTATTGCACCTGATGCCGAAGTTGATGATGGAATGTTTACCGTCGTTATTGTTGGTGATGTGACTTTGTATGATTATTTAAAGAATCTTGGAAACCTCAAACAGTGTAAAAAGCTCATTCACCCCAACATCAGTTACCACCGGTTCAAAGAAATTAGCATAGCACCAACAGATGGTAGAAAAGTTACTATTGATATGGATGGTGAACTTCTTGGTGTCGCACCCATGACTTTAAAATGTTTACCTAAGCGGATTAATTTTATTTGTTAGCTATTAACCCTGCATAGAATGCAACAAAAGCGAAATAAAAAAATATTTGAGGTGTTTCTTATTGCCTAAATCTCGCAAGGCACTTACAGGACTTGTGCTAGAATTGTATTTTTCTTATTTGGATTTGGGTATTGTAGGATTCAATTTTATTTTATTATAAACCTCTTTATTTGCTTGGTGGAAGTAAACCTGCGAAGTAAAATTTCACTGTTATTTATTAAACCTAAATCATGAGCCTAACCAATTACGGAAAAAAACTACTAAAAGACGGTGAGCTTATTGCTGAACCTGTGCTTTTGCATTCGCATGATTTTCATAAAATCTGGACTCCTGATTTTATGGAGTCAATTACCTTTGTTTCAGCAACAAAGGAAAAATACACATCGGCGTTAGGTTTTTTTTGGCAAACCATTTTTCATGCACGCGAGGTCATGAGTCAAACCGATGCAGAAGAAATCTTCACTTCAACCCATTTATACAAAGTCACATTGAATGAAGCCAAAGATAAAATAAAAAAAACCACTCCCAAATGGTTTAAAGAAAACAAAGATTTAATTCCCAACGCCAAATGGTCTCACATCATTTGGAATGACAAAAACGATGTCTTTATTATTTTTGAAGATGAAGAGATGTACCACGGCTGGGGCTGGGATTGCACTTTATGAAAGGCTTATTCAGTTTAAAACGCTTAATTTTATTAGTGGTTCTCATCTATATTTTAACTACAGTAATTGCACATTATTATTCTGAAAAGCTTATCTTTCCTTACCACCAAAGCAGTTATGGTAAAAATGTCAGTGGTTTGAAGTTTCTTACTTCTAACGATGGCACTAGACTTGCCACCCGATTTTGGCAAGCCGAAAACCAGAAGGCTTTGATTCTCTATTTCCATGGCAACTATATGGATATTGGGTATTTGGATGAAATTGCTGAATTTCTTAATCAGAAGAATTATTCGATTTTGGCAATGGATTACCGTGGCTATGGTTTGTCGCAGGGCGAGGCGAATGAGGAAAACACCTATGCGGATGCACAAATGCTTTATGATTATGCTTTAGAGATTGGATATAGTTCGGATATTATTGTCATTTTGGGGCGTTCTGTTGGCTCTGGAATAGCCACAGATCTTGCGCTAAACAATGATGCCAAATCATTGGTGTTAATCAGTCCATTTTCATCGGCTTATCGGGTGATGACAAAGTATCCACTGTTGTTTTTTGATAAATTTAATAATGCAGCTAAAATTGATAAGGTGCAAGAACCTTTATTTATCGTCCATGGCACCAATGATTTGGTTATCCCTGCATGGCACAGCCAAATACTTATCGATAAACATAAAGGACAGCAAAAACTTGTGCTTATACAAGGAGCAGGGCATAATGATATTTACGATGATAAATATCTTGATTTTGTTAATGTGATTGATGAATTTATTTTAAAGTCTTCGCGGTAATTGCCATAGAATCTATCGGTGAAATAAAATCTTTTAAATTATTTCATAACAAAACATAACCTATTTAAATCCAATGCGTTTAAGCTTGTATCATGCAGGAATTAGACGACAAAATAATCAAACAAGCAATCAGCGGTGACAAAATGGCATTTCGCAGTATTGTATTGCATTATGGCAAGGTCATAAATCGCTTGGCTTTTCGTTTTACCTCAAATGCACATAATGCTGAGGACATTGCTCAAGAGACGTTTATTAAAGCCTATAAAGCTATTGGAAAATTTAATTTTGATGCCAAATTTTCTACTTGGTTGTACCGCATAACCTGCAATGCATCCATTGATTATTTACGTAAATCACAGCGTCACAGTAATAATCAGCTACTTGATGAACATCCTCAAGTGGCAGAAAAGCCTAATGAGACGATTTCATTTGGTGATCGCATTGACTTAGGTCGGCAAATCACGACAGCATTATCGGAGTTGTCAGATGTTGAGCGCTTGGCCTTCACCATGAAACACCACCAAGGTTATTCCATCCAAGAAACTGCACAAGTTTTGAAAATAAATAATAACGCTTGTAAACAAACTATTTATCGCGCCGTACAAAAATTGCGCAAACTACTGACACCAATGGTGAGCACATGAAGACATTTACAGATTATGAAATATTAATGGTTTACCTCAAAGAGTGTGAGGATAAACAATTAGAAAATGACATTTTATCCTCTCCAGAGGCATGTATACGATTAGCGGAATTAGAAATTGAGATGAGCCATATCGAAGACAATTTAAACCATGACAACTTAGTCGATGATTATGGTTCTCAGTTGTGGAATAACATTGCATCAAAGTTGGAAGAACCACAAAAATCAAATTGGATTGATAAGTTAGGTCACTATATTTTAAGTTCAGGTTTTTCAAAAGTTGGTTTGGCTGCAGTATTTGTAGCATCAATTAGTTTTTATTTTATCGGCCACAATCAAGCCGAACTTGATAATCAAAATAATAACAATCAATTGTTGTCACAAAGTATGCAACTGTATTTGGCACAAACTGATGTATTTTTAACACAGGTGAAAAATACGACGAATCAAAGTTACTCTCCTTTGATGTTAACAACAGCAAAACAACTACTTTCAACCAATCGAATTTTTAAAGCGGCTACCATAAATCGCAAAGATAAACAGATGAGTCGTTTACTCACCGAAATTGAATTAGTTTTGACTGAGTTTTCAAACAGTTCACCAGAACAGTCAAAAAACTATTTATACGACTACAATAATGAATTGTTATTTAAAGTTAAAAGCACTAATAAACAACTTAGAGGGCAGCAATTTAAACTGCAACAAATAAAAAAACAAACCACAGTAATCTAGGAGTGGAGCATGAATATTTTTAAGAAAACGACATTGGTAGTAGCTATTAGCTTAAGCATAATATCAACTGGATTAGCACAAAATTCTTCTTACGAAGCTGGTCAAAAAGCTTTACATAACGAGAATTATTTTCAAGCAGCTGAAAAATTTGAACAAGCATCACTAGATGAAAAATACCGTCAAGCATCGTGGTATTGGCTGGCTTATTCTCTGTATAAAATTAAACAAAATAATAAAGCTAAAGGTATTTTGAAAGAATTACTTAGGCTTTATCCTACTGGTAACTGGGCAGAAACGGCGGAAGTTTTATTGTTTGAACACAGTAAAGATGAAGAACGCAGTCAAGAATTTAAACTTAATGACGAGTTACGTTTAATAGCTATTGAACAATTAGTTTTTAATAACCCAGAAAAAGGCATACCATTGGTTACTGATTTACTGATGAAAACTAAGGACTTGGAAATCAAAAGAAATGCTTTGCACTTGCTAGGTGTTAGTGATTCAAGTAAGGCATCAAGTTTTCTCTATAACTATATCCTTCATGAGCAAAACAAGGCATTAAAAAATAGCGCTGTACAAATGTTAAGTTTAAGGAATAGTAAAGAAAGCTTTGAAATGCTAACTGAATTGTACCGTAAATCTCAAGATAATAAGTTAAAGTCAACGATTATTCAAGGCTATATTCATTCGGATGATCCTGATCAGTTAGTAAGATTATTGAAGGGTGAAAAGAATGTAGAGTTGAATCGAAAAATGATTCAGTTACTTGGTGTCATGGGAGCAAATAAACAGTTAGCGCAATTACGTAACACCCTTAAAGAAGTAAACCTGCAAAAAACCTTAATACAATCACTTGCCATTAGTGGTGATTCTAGAACAATTAAACAGATGGCAGAAAACAGCAAAAACAAAGCAATTCAAATCCAAGCTATAGGTTCTTTAGTCATGCTTGATGATATTAGTGGAGAATATATGATTGGTTTATACAAGAAGATTACCGATCAAGCGGTTAAAAGAAAACTAATATCTACATTTGTTTCTCTGGATGTTGAACCAAAATTAGTATTGAAATTACTTATAGATGAAACCAATAAGCAAAACAAAAAAGACTTACTCAATGTAATTCAAATTGCCGATGGAAATAAGGAATTGTTTGAATTTTATCAAATAGCAACTGATGTAAAATTAAAACGCGAAGTGATTCATATGTTAGGTATAAATGACCAGTATGAAAAACTCAATATATTATATAAGCAGACTTCAGAAATCGAAAATAAAAAAGAAATTCTTCATGCCTTTGCAATCAACAACAGTAAACAAAATACAAGGTTTTTATTAAATGCTTATGGTACTGATAATATTGAAATTAAAAAAATGGTTATTCACAGTTTCTTGGTTCAAGACAATCCTGATGCCTTGTTAGTGTTATTAGAGAATGAGACTGGTTACGATTTAAAAAAAGAAATAATTCAAACCCTAAGTTATATGGATTCAGATGTGATTATAGAAAAACTTTTACAGGAGCAATAAAATGATAAAACTATTACTTATCTTTACAGTACTGACTCATTTCCAAGTTGTTTCGGCTATAAATAATCCCTTGAAAGCATTACAACAAAGCTCAATGAGCACACAGTGGATAGCATATAAAGTATCAGCACAAAACAACACGCGATCGATGTGTTGTTGGAACCAGAAAGAGCTCTCAATAAAAATTAATGGAGATACTGATTTAGATTTTAAATCATGTGATTTAAAGAGAAAATCTCACGGCTATGGTACCAGCAGTAAAAGCCCCTTCACTGACAATATCAATATTTATGCAAAAATTAAAAATGGTAAAGTTAAACAACTCTTATCTGTAGGCGATGCTTGTAAAGTCAAAACAACAGCAAAAAAAGTAATGTGGATAGACCCTGTTACACAATCTAATAGCATTGCATTTTTAATAGATATTGTAGAAAATGCTCAAGATCTAATAGCTGAAGATGCCCTATATGCCATGAGTCATCACAAGAGTAAAAAGGCATCGGTAAAACTGTATGAAATTGCATTAAAAAATAATAGAGACACATCCGAAAAAGCCGTATTTTGGTTAGGTGAAGAACGTATTGATGGTGTTACATACCTCAATAAGCTTTACCTAGAATTACCACGAGGTGATGTAAAACAGCATATTAATTTCGCTTTAGCACAAGCAAAAAATGAGCAAGCGATAAGCTTGCTTAAATCAATTGCGAAAAATGATAGCGATGTAGAACAACGCAGTGATGCAATCTTTTGGTTATCACAAATCAATGTTGAGGACATCGTACCTTTTTTGTTAAACGCTGTAGAATCTGATAGAAGCAGAGAAGTTCAAGAAAAAGCAGTATTTAGTTTATCGCAAATAGAAACTGAAGACGCTTCTAATGCATTATTGACACTCGCCGAAACACATAAACAAAAAAATATTAGAGAAAAAGCTTTATTTTGGTTAGCACAATCTGACGATCCTAAGGTGTTTGATAAGCTTCAATTATTATTATAATTTTATTAAGGTATAAAAAAAGCGGATAAATAATCCGCTTTTTTTGTATGTGAAAAAACACTCTATCTACAAATTCATAAACCCACGCAGCAGTTCTGAACGGCTTGGATGGCGTAATTTGCGTAGAGCCTTAGCTTCGATTTGGCGAATACGTTCGCGTGTGACATCAAATTGTTTACCCACTTCTTCTAGCGTGTGATCGGTATTCATGTCGATACCAAAACGCATGCGCAATACTTTAGCCTCTCTTGGTGTTAATCCCTCAAGCAAGTTAGTTACTGTATTGGTTAGACCGTTGACTGTTGCCGAATCAAGTGGTGATAAGATGTTGCCATCTTCAATAAAATCGCCCAAGTGTGAATCTTCATCGTCACCAATGGGTGTTTCCATAGAGATTGGTTCTTTGGCAATTTTGATGACTTTACGGACTTTATCCACTGGCATTTCAAGAATTTCTGACAACTCTTCAGCGGTGGCTTCACGGCCTTTTTCTTGTAGTAATTGACGTGAAACACGGTTGAGTTTGTTGATTGTTTCAATCATGTGAACCGGGATACGAATTGTGCGTGCTTGATCAGCAATAGAGCGTGTGATGGCTTGACGTATCCACCAAGTTGCATAGGTGGAAAATTTATATCCACGACGGTATTCAAACTTTTCAACCGCTTTCATTAAGCCAATATTGCCTTCTTGAATTAAATCAAGGAATTGCAATCCACGGTTTGTGTATTTTTTTGCAATTGAAATAACTAAGCGCAAATTCGCTTCTATCATTTCCTTTTTAGCTCGACGTGCTTTGGCTTCATTAACGGTAATGTTACGGTTAATTTCTTTAATTTCAGGAATGGTAAGTTTATAACGACCTTCCAGATATTTCATTTTGGTCTGTAATTTAACGATTTCATCTTTATAAACGGCTAAAAGCGTTGCATTTTTAGGGTTTTTTTCTATGGCAGAATCAATCCAAGTTACATCGGCTTCTTTGCCAATGAATGAACGGATGAATTTGCCACGCATCATGCCACATTGTTCAGTACAGATATTCATGATGCGGCGTTCGATGTAGCGAATATTTTCTTGTGCAATTTTGACTTGCATATTGTATTTTGAATTTAAACGCACTGAAAATTTAAACTCAATCATGATTTCAGAAATTTGATTCATGTATTTTTTCTGAATATCCTGACCGAGTCCTTTCGTTTCGACAGATTTTAAGAACTTGTTGTATATTTTCTTAATGGCAATCATGCGAGACTTAACTTCTGCTGGGTCAAGTCCTTGATCTTCCTCTTCTTCCTCTTCTTCTTCACCTTCTTCCACAACATCGGTGGGCTTTTTAACCTTTGGAATAATGGCTTCTTCGTGTGGATTGTAAATGTCTAATACGACATCATGAAGTTTAAAGCCTTCTTCATCCATATCAGCAAGTTCTTCAATCATTGTTTCAGCTGTTTTTGGAAATTTGGCAATCGCTTCAATAATAAAATGAGCACTGCGCTCAATACGCTTAGCAATGGCAATTTCTTCTTTTCGCGATAACAATTCTACTGAACCCATTTCCCGCATATACATTCGCACAGGGTCGGTGGTTCGACCAATATTGGCATCAACTGCAGAAAGCACAGCCATCGCTTCTTCGGTTGCGGTGTCATCGTCTTCTTTGGCGGCATTATCATTTAATAAAATCGTGTCTTCATCAGGCGCTTCATCGTAGACTTGAATGCCCATGTCATTTATCATTTGAATGATGTCTTCAACCATTTCAGTTTCAACAATGTCATCAGGTAAGTGATCATTGATTTCGGCATAAGTTAAATAGCCTTGGTCTTTACCTTTAATGATAAGGAGCTTCATTTGAGATTGTGAATTGTCTTTCATTGTTTCTTTTTCTTGCGGTTGTTCCATAAAATTTATGCTTTTATAAGATTTGATTGGTTAATAATTCAACTAATTTTTGTTTCTCTTCATTGGTTAAACCATCGTTTGCTTGCTTTTGACGCAATCGGTCTATTTTAATCCTTCGCAGGCTTTTTTCAAAATGTTTTTTAATATCTTTTAGCTCTAAGAGCATTTGTTCGTCATTTAAGTTCAATGGTGTTGATGTTAATGCACTTAAATGCGCATAAGTTGCTTCATTTCTAAAATTCTCTAACAGTGAAGCTGTATTGATATTGGGGCTTTTGCGGCATAATTCAACTATTTTTTGCAGAATGTCCGTTCCATTTTGTTGTATTTGATTGAAATTTATTTCTGGTGGAAGATTTATGACTAAATTAGGTTGATTCAAAAGGATGGCAATGGCTTTTCTTACGGGAGTCCATTGATCGATACTTTGTATTTTATTATGTTTTTTTATGTTGTTGAAGTTAATTGAAGATTTGGCAATTTGGCTAATTTCTTCGGTAAGTAATTTGCGAAACTGACCTTTTGGTAATTCTGTCAAGTAACTTTTGCTCTTGTCGATAAATTTTGCTCGTCCATCAATGGTATTGATATCAAGCCCATTTTGCAGTTTGTTCAATAAAACGCTCGATAGCATTGCAGCCTTGTCTAACTGGTTTTGGAAGGCTTGCGCTCCATATTTTTTAACGTAGGTATCTGGGTCATGTTGCTCAGGTAAAAACAAAAAACGAATGCTTTTATCATCGCGGTAGACTGGTAATGAAATGACTAGAGCTTTCCATGCCGCGTCAATCCCGGCTTGATCACCATCAAAACAAAAAACAATTTCTTCATAACTGCGCAATAGGGTGACTATGTGGTATTGGCTTGTTGCTGTACCCAGTGTGGCAACGGCATTTTTAAAACCCACTTCGTGCAGAGCAATAACATCCATATAGCCCTCTACAACAATGATGCTGTTAGAATTACTGTGTTTGCGTGCAATATTTAGTCCATACAACTCCTTGCCTTTGTGAAATAAAGGGGTTTCAGGAGAGTTCAGGTATTTTGGTTTTTGGTCTTTTTGTAAGGCTCGTCCTCCAAAAGCAATAACGCGCCCACGACGATCTTGAATTGGAAACATAATGCGTCCACGGAATTTGTCGTAAACTCTGCCAGCATCGTTTTGCGCTAACAATCCAGCCTTTTGCAATTCGGCTTGGTTGCTGTGATTAAGTTTCTTTATTAAGCCATCCCAAGAATCTGGTGCATAACCAACTTGGAATGTTTGGCAAGTTTCTGATGAAATTCCACGATTCTTGATGTAGTTTTGGACATCTTCATTAATGCCGAAGTGGTTGACGAAGTAACGGTTGGCATTTTCAATAATTTGATAAAGGTTTTTAGTGTTATTGTTATTGCTGTGATTGCCTTGATTGGGAACTTCCATGCCAGCACTTTGTGCTAATGTTTCAACTGAATCAACAAATTCCATGCCTTCAAATTCCATTAAAAATCCAATGGCAGAACCACTTTTTCCGCAACCAAAACAATGGTAAAATTGTTTACCTTGGCTAACAGTGAATGAGGGAGTGTTTTCCGTGTGAAAAGGACACAGAGCTTGATAATCTTTACCTGCTTTTTTTAAGGTAATACGAGGCGAAATAACATCGACAATATCAATACGGTCTAATAACTGATCTATAAATTCTGAAGGAATGCCTGCCATTAGATGATGTGTTCTGTTGAATTGTGAAAAATTCTACCACACATCCTTGTGTGATTTAATTCTTATTCAAAGAATTACCCTTGAAGTAAATCTTTGATTTTTTGACTTAATTGACCCATGTCTGCTTTTCCTGCTACTTGTGGTCTTAACATTCCCATGACCTTGCCCATGTCCTGCATGCCTTGAGCGCCCGTAGCGGCAATCGCTTTTTGGATAAGTTCCTCTAATTCTGATGCAGAGAGTTGTTCTGGCAAGTATTTTTCTAAAACACCTATTTCATAAATCTCTTGATCAGCTAAGTCTTGTCTATCGGCATCTTGGTACTGTTTGGCAGAATCTTTACGTTGTTTGACCATTTTTATAACAATGGCAAGAACGTCATCATCTGATAAATCTCTTCTTTCATCAACTTCAACCTGTTTAATGGCTGCTGTTAATAAACGAATAGTGCCGAGAAGCTTTTTCTCTTTTGCCCGCATAGCGGACTTCATGTCTTCTATAATTCGTGCTTTAAAAGTCATGATTTAGTACATGCGTTTACGCATTCTTTGCATTCTTGCTTGACGCTCTGTGCGTTTCACAGCTGCAGCACGTTTTCTCTTACGTTCTTGAGTTGGCTTTTCGTAAAATTGTCTTTTACGTGATTCTGCTAAAGTTCCTGCTCGCTCGCATGAGCGTTTAAAACGTCTTAGAGCGATATCAAATGGCTCATTATCCCTTACTTTTACGCTAGGCATTGTGTACTGTCTCCAAATTTGTGGATGATTAAAAAGGCGAGTATTTTAACTGTATTGATTATAAATGACAAAGAAAAGTCTGTTATTTATCAGCTAAAAGGCGTTAAAATAGCTGTTTTTAGCAATTTAAGGGTTTATGAGCATAGAAAAACGCTACAATTCGGTTAAATCAAGGATAAATAATGCTGCGGTTAAATTATTGGCAGTCAGTAAAAAACAACCCATAAATAAGATTCGACAACTTTATCAATTGGGTCACTGTACTTTTGGTGAAAGTTATGTTCAAGAAGCGGTTGAAAAAATCAAAATATTAAGCGATTTAGCAATCCAATGGCATTTTATTGGTCCGATTCAATCAAATAAGACAAAATACCTTGTTCAGTATTTTGATTGGGTGCAGTCGGTTAGTTCCTTGAAAATATTGACTCGTTTAAATAAGCAGCGAGACCCAAGCCGTGGAAAACTTAACGTGTTATTGCAATTAAAAGTGGGCAACGAGGCGTCAAAGAAAGGTTTTGATGCCGCGCAGCTGGTGGCTATATGTCAAAAACAACATGAGTTTCAAAATATCCGTATTCGTGGTTTAATGTCAATCCCTAAACCCAGTGATGTTTATAAAGTTCAATTAAAGCAGTTTTCTCAATGTAAAGATGTTTTTGAAAAGATGAAAACCTATGTTGCTGTTGATACTTTATCTATAGGGATGTCATCTGACTTGGAGGCTGCTATTGAAAGCGGTTCGACCATGGTTAGGGTTGGAACTGGTATTTTTGGAAAAAGAGAGTAGAGTGTATGAATGTAAATAGTGGAAATAGAAGTGTGGGTTTGTTGATTGGCTTTATCTGTGTGGCGGCTTTTGTCGCCGTATTTTTTGTTGAGCCAATTGCTCAAGATTCTGACTATCACAATTTTGCTGATTCAAAAGAGTTCTTTGGGATTGCAAATTTTTGGAATGTTGTCTCCAATATTCCTTTTTTGATTGTGGGCTTAATGGGTTTGGCTCAGCTTAAACGTTTAAATACAATACCTGAAATGGGAGTGGCTTATTGGTTATTGTTCTTTGGTGTGGCATTGGTGGCTTTTGGTTCGGGCTACTATCATTTAAACCCGAACAATAAAACTTTGGTTTGGGATAGGCTACCAATGACGATTGCTTTCATGTCTTTGTTTGCAGTGATTATTTCTGAGTTTGTCAATCAGCAGCGCGGCAGTTTATTATTGATTCCATTACTGGTTGCTGGAATTGCCTCAGTAGTGCTTTGGTCAGTGAGTGAATCACAAGGTGTAGGAGACTTGCGCTTTTATGCGCTGGTGCAATTTCTTCCTATCGTTCTGATTCCTTTGATTCTTTTGGCTTATCCAGCGGAATTTACCAAGGTGTCGGCTTATTGGTGGTTATTATTGGCTTATATTGTAGCTAAAGTGTTGGAATATTTTGATGAACCAGTCTATCAGCTGTTCAATCAACAAATGAGTGGACATGCCATTAAGCATGTGGCAGCAGCCGTTGGAATGTATGTGTTGTTGCGTGGTTTTCGTCAGCGTTCGATAGTAAAGGCAGTTGCACGTTAGCTTTTTTGTAATAGTGTGGCAAGTATGGCTTGCCTAATCAATACACCGTTAGCAACTTGTTCGAGTATCACCGAAGGTGTGTTGTCAGCAATTTCAGAAGATATTTCGACCTCACGATTAATTGGACCTGGGTGCATAACAATACACCCATGATTAGCTAATGCCAGTGTAGTCCTGTTTAAACCAAAGTTTTGGTGGTAGTCTTTCATGTTAGGAATGGAGTTATCTGTTATGCGCTCTTTTTGTATGCGTAACATAACGATAACATCGGCATTGCCTAGTACTTCATTCATGCTTTGGCAAATAATGCCTTTATCGGATTGTTTGGGAAGCAGTACTTTGGGACCATATAAGTGTATCTTTTGGTTGCCAAGGGTATGTAAAATGTCAATGAGAGAATTGGCTACTCGAGAATGTTTAACATCACCTATAATGGCAATTTTCAAGTCTTCTATTTTCTTCTTGTGTTGTAAAATAGTATAGGTGTCTAATAAGGCTTGTGTTGGGTGCTGGTTATTGCCGTCTCCAGCGTTGATGATTTTGATTTCTGGGTTGAGCCATTGTTGTATTTCTTTGCCAATATGGTTTTGAGAGTGCCTAACCACAAAGGCGTTAATGTCCATGGCTTGCAAGGTTTGGATGGTGTCTTTTAAGGACTCGCCTTTTGCCGTCGAACTCTTGGCGAGGTTTAAATTTACCACATGGGCACCTAATCTTTTGGCTGCTAGCTCGAATGACACGAGAGTGCGTGTGCTGTTTTCAAAAAAAAGATTGGCAACGGTTATACCTCGGAGTATTTTTCTGTTTTTCTTCTTTGAATTGGACTTTATTTTGTCAGCCATTAAAAATAGTTGTGCAATGTCTTGTTTAGTTAGGTTTTTGATGTCAATTAGGTTGTTCATTGTCGTGTATCCAGCCAGCGTTGTAGTATGTTTTTAGCAGCATGTGCATCTAAGTTTTTACTGTGTTTTCTTTTTGCGTTCCCTAATGAGCGAGCTTGAGCAAATTCATCTTGAACAGCCATTGAACTGTAGCGCTCATCCACTTCGCAAATGGGAAGTTTGTATCTGTGTTTCATTTTGTTTGCAAAGTTATGCGCTTGTTTTGTGCTTTGTTGTTCTTTTCCATCTTCTGTCAGTGGACGCCCAATGATAATGGCTTGGGGTTGCCATTGTTCTATGATGGCATCAAGTTCACCCCAGGTAAATTTTTTATTAACGTGAATGGTTTTAAGTGCCGAGGCTGTTTTTGTTATGGATTGCCCCACTGAAACACCTATGTTTGCTAGACCAAAATCAATCCCTATATAACTAGGCATGGGCAATACCTGAGATGGTTTTATAATCACTTATGCCAATTAGAGACAAAGCTTTTTGCCACTTCTCTTGGGCTGGTGTGGTAAAGATTAAGTCCATATTTATAGGGCAGGTAAGCCATGTGTTTTGTGCTATTTCAGACTCGAGTTGATCTTTATCCCATCCTGAGTAGCCTAATATAAAGTGCCAATGACTCTTTAGTTGGTTTGTTGCTATTTTTTCGAGCAAATCTTTTGAAGTGGTTAGGGTTAAGTTGTTTAAAAGGTTGATTGAACTTTTGAAACGTTGGTTGTCATTGTGTAAGATAAAGCCACTGCTTTTGTTGATTGGTCCGCCATCAAGAACGTGTAAATTATCATGGGGTTGTGATAAACCAAGTTCATCAAAAACTTGATTGGTGTCAATATCTTCAATAGGGTGATTAATGACTAGTCCCATGGCTCCGTCACTGTTGTGCTCGCAAACAAGTATGACCGCTTGTTTAAATCGGGTATCTTGCATGTCCGGTAAGGCGATAAGTAATTGATTTTTAAGATTCATTATTTTTGTTTTAGTTTGTTTCCTGGTAAAAATTGCCAAGTTCGAGTGATGTAAAGAATGTCTATGTTGTTGGTATTTTCTGGAATAGCTTCAAACGGTTCTGCTAGATAAACTAAATGAATGGCGGCGTCATCAATGGCTTTGAATCCTGAGGATTGAATGATTTTTGTTTCTTTGACGTAACCATCAATATCAATTCCTACTGACATAACCAAGGTTCCAATGAAATTATTCTTTCTAGCTTCTTCTGGATAATTTAAGTTGCTGACTCGTTCAATTTTCTTCACCCATGTTTTCATGTAATTAGCAAATTCGTAGGATTTGGTGCTGGCAGATAGATATTTGGACTTGGGCCTTTTTGCGTATTTTTCGATGCGGTTTGATATATTGTTTTCAAGTTTTGCCAAGCGTTGGTTCTTTGTCAGTTGAGTGGATTTGTTTTCAGGATTAATAGATTCATGGAGTTTGTTGGCACTTTGTACTTGAAGAGAGGATTTATTTGACGTCACTAAATTTAGGTCTTTTGCTTCTTTAATGTTTGGAATATTTTCGATTTGCTCTTTGAGGTGATTGCCTTGATCATCAACGGCTATGCCTGTCTTTATATTTTGTGGGCGCACACTTTTTTTTGATTCTCCACCCCCTTGCTGGTCGTTTTTGGCAAGAAAATCCGCCTTTTCAGGTTCTTTTAAACTTTTTTGTTTAGATAGAATAACATCAAGACTCGGTAATGAGTCATTGGTGTTGGAATCATCAAGTGTAAAAACGATACCCATTATTAGAGAACTCACCAATAAAGCACTCAGAGTGAAGGTTAAAATGTTTTTATCTGTTGTGGAAATATGCGGCATTAGTTCATTATTTTTTCTATCTCATCAAAAAGCATTCCAGCAATGTTTAAATCAAACTGTTTATCAAGTTCTCTTATGCATGTTGGGCTAGTGACATTGACTTCGGTTAAGTGTTTGCCAATAACATCAATACCTGCAAAGATAATTCCCATTTCTTTTAGTACTGGGCCAACCTTTTTACAGATTTCATAATCGCTTTTGGACAAGGGTTGGCCTACTGCTTTGCCGCCTTTGGCTAAATTGCCTCTGAAATCATCGTCTGAAGGTATTCTTGCCAATGCAAAGTCCACAGGTGTTCCATTTATCAAAAGGATTCTTTTATCTCCTTTTGTTATTTCGGGTATGTATTCTTGAACCATGGTAGTGCGAGTGCCATTATTGGTTACTGTTTCAATGATAACATTGAGGTTTTTGTCATTTTTTCCAGTTTGAAAAATAGAGGAGCCACCCATGCCGTCCATAGGCTTAATAATGGCTTTATCTAAGGTTTTAGCGAAGTTTTTAATGCTTTTTTGATTTCTAGAAATGACGCATTTGGGGCTAAATTCTGGAAAATATTCGGTAAAGAATTTTTCATTTGCATCTCTTAATGATTGAGGGTCGTTGCAAATTAATACCCCATTTTCTTTTGCTAAATCAAGAAGATAAGTGTCCATTATATATTCCATATCAAAAGGAGGGTCTTTTCGCATCATTATAACATCTAGGGAAGACAAGTCGATAAGTTGCGATGAAGTAAAGTCAAACCAATGCGAAGTGTTATCGGTTAACTTGATTCGTTTGGTTAAAGCAAAAGGGCGATGATTCTGGACTGAAGTGTCATTTTGAGTAAAGTAGTGTATTTCATAATTTCGTGCTTGTGCTTCTAACATCATGGCAAATGTTGAGTCTTTTTTTGTATTGATTTCTTCAATAGAGTCCATTAAGAATCCAATTTTCATGGCAGTTATCTCATCTGTTAATTTGATATTAAGTTAATTATACTCAACTGTAATTTATAATCACTTGAAAAGTAGTATTAATTGGTTTCTTGTGAATAAAGAGCCATTTTCTACAGAAAATGAAAAAAAATTCAAAAAATTGATTTTTAGATTTGAAATAAGAAATAAAATAAGTTATTTTGTTAAAATATACTAACTTAGCTTGATAAGTTGATAAATTAATTTAAGAATAAATTGATAAAAAATAATGAAAAATTAAACCATTTCAAGTATCCTTAGTGCAAAGCACAGGATAAATAGGAAAATGTAGTGGTTTAGCTATTATTTTTTATTTCCTTAATGAATATAAATAAATAAAAAGAGTGTAACAGTGAGTGATAATAGTAAAGAGTTAGATTTTTCAGGTTTGAAGGTGATGGTTATTGATGATTCGAAAACCATTAGAAGAACGGCAGAAACATTATTGAAAAAGGAAGGTTGCGATGTTGTGTCGGTGGAAAATGGTTACGATGCTCTTTCATTAATATCAGATTTACATCCTGACGTTATCTTTGTAGATATCATGATGCCACGTTTAGATGGTTACAAAACGTGTGCCTTAATAAAAATGAATAAAGAGTTTAAATCGACGCCAGTCATTATGTTGTCATCTAAAGATGGTCTTTTTGATAAGGCAAAGGGTAAGGTTGTCGGAGCCGAGTTATATTTAACCAAGCCATTTACCAAAGAAGAGTTGCTCGATGCAATAAAGTCCAATAAAAAAGGGTAGGGTTTATGTCAAAAAATAATGTAAAACCATTTGAGTTGCTTGCAGAATATGAAAGGTTGAGCTTAAAGCATAAGGTGGATGTGTTAACGGAAAAAGTAAGAGATCAATGGTCAGGAGTGGGTTTTAAAGTTGGTGACACCTATTATGCTATTGCAATCGAAAAAATTGTAGAAGTTTTGATTTTATCAGAGACAACAAAAATTCCAGGAATAGCAAAGTGGGTTTTAGGGTTGGGAAATATTCGTGGAAACTTATTACCAATAATTGACTTTAAATCCTATTTAACTAATCAACCAATTAAAATTACAGCCCATACCCGGATGGTTGTTATTCAACAAATTGCAGGCCAAGTTGGTCTTGTTGTAGACGAAGTATTTGGCCAAAAACATTTTGTAAACAAACAAAAAATCAAAAATAATAAAAAAGAGAATGAATTAAAATATTCTGAGTTGGCTTTTGAAGACAAAGGTATTGTATGGAACGTGTTGGAAGATGAGAAGCTTATCAATGACCCATTATTTCAAAATGCAGCAGCAGTATAAACAAGAAGAGAGTATAAAATATGAGTGTAACATCAAATGATTTAGGAGGGCAAGCGAGAACTCTGCCAACATGGCAAGTTTTTATCTTGTTGCTACTTATTATAGGATTCGTAGTTAATTCCATTGCTTTAAGCACAATCGAATCAAATAAAGTACAACACGTGCAAGCTGCAGATGATATTCAGATTAAAGCCCAGCAATTGGCACAGCATGCTATTTCATCTTCTTCGGGTGATGAAGATTCGTTTAAGAAGCTTAAGTTTACACGGGATTATATCTCAACAAAAATTGATTCATTAGCTAATGGTAATTCAGACTATCCGCCTGTACCCGTAGAGGTGAATGACCCGCTCAATGTTGTCCAAACCACTTGGAAGTCAATGGATGCAAATGTTGGTAAAATATTGGATAAACAAGATTTGATTAAAGATATGTCAAAGATTTACAACAAATTTGCTGAAAAAATTCCTGAGTTGCAAGCCAAAAATGATAAAGTTGTTAAATTATTGGTGAAAATCAACGGTTCTAGAGAATTAATTCGTTTAGCAGGGCAGCAACAAGTGTTAGCAGATAGAATGTTAAGGCGTATGGGTGAAGTGCTAAAAGGTGGAATGAACGCTGTTCAAGAGTCAGAAGCCTTAAAAGATGATACTAATCGATTTTCAAAAGTATTGAATGGAATGTTTAATGGTGACGGAAATATAAAAGCTGTTGCTAATAAAAGTGTAATTGAAGCACTGGGTTCTGTTTATAATGTTTTCAATGACTTGCAAGCAGATGTCAATGAGGTGATGAAGGCTCAGGATTTGTTCGAAGCACAAACGGCAACAGATGATATTGTGTTTGACACACCTTTATTTGTTGATCAAACCAAAGAATTATCCACTCGTTTAAAAGAAATTAAAACAACTTTACCATCTGTTAATGCACAGTATATACTGGGTGCATTAGCTCTTTTGTGGTTAATATTTATACTCTATTCATTAACAAAGAATGATAGAAAGCGGGCAGCAGAAGCGCAAGACTTAAATGAAAGAAACCAGTTGGCGATTTTAAGATTGCTTGATGAAATGGGTTCGCTTGCTGATGGGGATTTAACGGTAAATGCCACAGTGAGTGAAGACATCACGGGAGCTATTGCGGATTCTGTTAACTTCGCTGTTGAAGCTTTAAGAAGCTTGGTAAAAACAATTAATGATGCATCAGTTGGTGTGGCATCAGCGGCACAAGAAGCGCAAGCAACAGCGTTACATTTGGCAGAAGCATCAGAACATCAGGCGCACCAAATTACAAATGCATCCGCGGCGATTAATGAAATTGCCGTATCAATTGATGAAGTATCGATCAACTCGTTAGAGTCAGCTGACGTGGCGCAACGTTCAGTACTAATTGCTCATAATGGTGCGGAAATTGTACGTCAAACTATTGAAGGCATGGATAATATTCGTAACCAGATTCAAGAAACCTCAAAACGTATTAAGCGATTGGGTGAAAGTTCACAAGAAATTGGAAACATTGTTGAATTGATTAATGACATTTCAGAACAAACAAATATTTTGGCACTAAATGCCGCTATTCAAGCTGCATCGGCAGGTGAGGCTGGACGTGGTTTTGCCGTGGTAGCCGATGAGGTACAATCACTTGCTGAACGGGCATCTAATGCGACGAAACAGATTGAAACATTGGTTCAAACTATTCAATCAGATACAAATGAAGCCGTTTCTTCAATGGAGCAAACGACTGCAGAAGTGGTGGATGGAGCTAAGCGAGCTGAAAATGCGGGTGATGCATTGACGGAAATTGAAGCAGTATCCAATGATTTGGCTGAATTGATTCAAAATATATCAGAATCCGCAAAGCAACAATCAGTCGCTGCAACCAACATATCAGGAACCATGAACGTGATTCAAGAGATTACAACACAAACATCTGTTGGCACACAACAAACAGCAGAATCCATTGGAAACTTGGTGGAATTGGCAAATGAATTGCGCTTATCGGTACAAGATTTCAAGTTGCCAACTGATGAATTTAATTAAGTAAAGTGAAAAATTATTCAAATGAAGGGTTGATATTTTTACCCGATTTTAAACTGTTCGATTATGAAGAGTGGTCACAATTGCTAGAAAAAAGAGTGGGAATAACTATTCCGCGTGAAAGAGAACTTTTTTTACAAACAAAAATTTGGTCCAGAATGAGAGAGCTTGGAATTTCTTCTTTTTCAGAATATTGGCAAATGATAAAGAATGGCATTACGGGAAATTTAGAATGGAGTGAGTTGTTAGATAGGTTGACAGTACACGAAACCAGTTTTTTTAGGCACGGACCTTCTTATAAATTGGTTCAAGAAGATTTTAAGAATATTCTTGAGAATAAAACTAAGTTTCATTACAAAGTATGGAGTGTTAGTTGTTCTACAGGCGAAGAGCCTTACTCTTTAGCGATGATGTTGCATGAATTAAAAAGCAAGGTGGAAAAGAATAGTATTTATTACGGTATTACTGCGACAGATGTGAGTAAACCAGCATTGATACAAGCGGAAAACTGTTTTTACAGTAAAGAAAAAGTAAAAGAAATAGATTTGGATTATAGAAAATATTTGACCAGCGTTAATTCAAATATTTTTACTATTGATGAGACTATAAAAAATAGAGTGGCTTTCGGTGTGTTTAATTTGTTGAAGATTGAAAAAATGCCAACGATTAAATTTGATATTATATTCTGTCATAATGTATTAATTTATTTTTCAAAAGGGAAGAAAATAAAAATTTTAGAAGGGCTGAAAAGGTTTTTGAAAAAAGGGGGATTGCTTGTTTTAAACCCAACTGATATAGGCAGTTGGAAAAGCCAAGGCATGACACGAATAACATATAAAAGAACTTTAGCATATAAATTGGATTAGATAAAAGTATGAGAGAAATAGAACAAATAGATTTTTCAACATTAATTTGGGTGAAAAAAGAGCTTGATGAAACCTTAAGCAGGGCGCAATCAGCCATTGAGGCCTATGTTGAGAATCCAGAAGATGAAAATCAATTACAGTTTTGTGCTACCTACCTTCATCAAGTACAAGGCACTCTAAAAATGGTGGAGCTTTATGGTGCAGCGATGGTTGCCGAAGAAATGGAACAAGTTGCTACCAAGATACTGGATAAAGAAGTGGATTCAGAAAAGGATGCTTTTGAAGTGTTAACACGTGGCATTTTGTTGTTACCAGATTATTTGGAAAGAATACAGTTGGGGCATAAGGACATTCCAATGGTTTTGCTGCCTCTGGTCAATGATTTAAGAACAGTTAAGGGTGATCAATTACTATCAGAAAGCGCTTTATTTAATCCAAACCTGAGTTTAGGAATTCCCGAATCTAATTATAATGCGAGTTTTGTCTTAAGCGAAAATCAACTAACTCAAGTTGTTAATAAAATAAGAAGTGTTTATCAGGTTAGTTTATTAAACTGGTTGAAAGGAAATGATGTTGAAGCTAATTTAAAGAAAATTCAAACTATACTCGATAAATTAAAAACAGTTGTTCTCGAAAAGGATGAAAAACAGATGTTTTGGGTGGCAGGAGGGTTGTTTGAAGCTCTGATTAATGGGAGTTTGGAAAGGTCGGTGACAGTAAAACAGTTGGCAGCACGTTTAGACCAAGCAATCAGAATGATTGTGTCTTCTGACAAAAATTCAGTTGAAAGACCTTATAAAAAAATAACCAAAAATCTTTTATATTATGTTGCACTAGCACAAAGCAATGATCGGAGAATCAAAGAGATTCAAACATTTTTTAATTTATCTGATTTTATTTCTGATGAATCTGAAATTGAGCATGCTAAAACCAGCTTGTCAGGAAAAAACAAAGAACTGTTAGAGTCAGTAACAACGGTCATTAAAGAAGATTTAATGTCAGTTCAAGAAAATTTAGATTTGTATAACCGAAATGAAAATGCCGATACTTCAGACATGAAACTAATACTGGATTCACTCAATAAAATTTCTGATACACTAGGTATTATAGGAGTTGGAGTAGCGCGTTCTCGAATAAAAAATGTTGCTGAAGGTGTTGAAAAAGAGATTGAAGATTCTGGAAAAGTATCAAAAGATTCTCTTATGAAAATTGCTGAGACAGTTTTGTTTGTAAATTCGGCATTAGATGAAAATATTCTGTCTCTTGGCGAGATTAGTGATGTTGATAGGGATTCAGAATCCAATATTGCTTCATCTGAAATCCGTAAAATTCAAGATGTATTAGCCCAAGAGTCAATAAATTCCTTACAGAAAGTAAAACAAAATTTTATTCAATACATTGAGTCTTCGTGGAATCAAGAATATTTAAAATCATCACCAAAACTACTTAAACAAATAAGTGGTGCTTTAAAGATGTCAGGATTTTTAGAAGTATCAAAAGAGATAGAGAAAATTGAAGACTACACTTTAAACCACATGCTAAAGAGTGATTATGTTCCTGATGTGGAAAAATTAGATATTTTAGCGGAGGCTATCGCAAGTTTAGAGTATTATTTGGAATATTTAAGCGAAGGAACAAAAGGAGAGAAGAGTATATTGGAGTTGGCTCAATCGAACATCAATAAATTATTTGAACCTGAAGCTTTAAAAAATGAAGAAGTTGAGCTTAGTGGTGCTTCTGAACAGCTCGATGAATCTAATGAGTTAGAAAGCATACCTGAAGACGATTTTGAGTTGAGTACAGTTAGCGAGCTAAGTTCTGAAGGTGAGTTAAGCTTGGAACAAGAGTTAAGTTCGGAACAAGAGTTAAGTTCGGAACAAGAGTTAAGCTCGGAAGATGAATTAAACTCGGAACTTGATGACATCGATGAAATGGATTTTGATGAGTCATTTGAAAATAAAATCTCTGATGAGCTTGGGCTTTCTGAAAGTGTTGAGAGATTAGTCGTTGCATTTAGTGACGATACAGATGATGACATCAAAGAAGTGTTTTTGGAAGAGTTTGAAGAAGAGGTAGAACACCTTAATGATATCTATCCCAAATGGAAAAATAATCCTGAAGAGCAGTTTGAATTATTAGGTGAAATACGTCGCATCTATCATACCTTAAAAGGCAGTGGACGTTTAGTTGGGGCGATGGCAATAGGTGATTTCAGTTGGAAGATTGAAGACATGACCAATCAAGTGTTGAATAAAACTCGTGATGTCTCACAGTCGTATTTAATGGTTATGGATGCCTCCAAAAAAATATTGCCAAGTTTATATCAGGCCTTAGAAAATGAAGCAGAAGTTCCTGCTGGTTATTATGCTATATTAAAAGCAGCAGAGGCCGTTATTGCAGGAGATACCATTGAAGAAATAGTATTTGAAGAAACTAATAAAGACAAGGATATATCTGACAAACAGGTTAAACCGCAAGTTGATTCTCATGATAAGGATTCTGAAATTAGTGAAACAGACGATAAACAAATAGACCAACCAGCAACTGAAGATACTGAAAGTACTATTGATGATGTCTCGTTATCTAGTGAAGATTTGCTTGAATTTGATGATGAGTTATCCAGTTTAGATGAGGATTTGTTGGATGAGTCTGATTTATCTGTGGATCCAGTTTTTGTGGAAATCTTGCAACAAGAAGTTGAAGGACACCTCAACGATATAGGTGAATATTTAGAGGATTGTAAAAAGTCAGGTAACTGTGTTCCAACAGAAAAGTTTATAAGAGTTGTGCACACTTTGAATGGTGCCGCTAATATGGCATCTGTTAATAGTATAGTGTCCATGACAACGCCATTAGAACTGTTTGCAAAATCAGTTTTAGATGCTGAAAAAGAGTTTGATGAAGAAAGTATTCAGCAAATAAAGAAATTTAAAAATGAATCTGAAAAGATAATGAAAGATTTGTCGCATTTATCTACCCCTACAGAAGAGATAAATCAAATTGGTTCATTCTTTAAGAATGCCACCGTGGTAATTAATCAAGAATTAGATGCATCAGAAGAAGATCTTTCAGACTTTGATTTAAAGCAGTTTATTGACGAAGCAGAAAATGAAGATGAATTGAGTAATATCAATCTAATGAGTGAGTTTGACGACTTAGAAAATGAAATTAACGCTATTCAGTCAGAAGAAAGTGAATCACTTGGTGAGTTGTCTAACGTGGACGAAGAGTTAAATCTAACCCTTGAAATTGATGATTTGAAATTAGATGAATCAACACACGAGGATTCTTCAGAAATAACAGAAGAAATCACCCTTGATAGCGAAAAAGAGATGGAATTAGACTTAGAGCTTGAAACTGATGCGGTTGATTTAGATTCAGCCGAAGATTTCTCTCTCGATAGAGAAGAAGAATTGGAGTTAGACTTAGAGCTTGAAACTGATTCGGATGATTTAGATTCAACCGAAGATTCCACCCTCGATAGCGAAGAAGAATTGGAATTAGACTTAGAGCTTGAAACTGATGAGGTTGATTTAGATTCAACCGAAGAGTCTACCCTTGATAGCGAAGAAGAGATGGAATCAGACTTAGAGCTTGAAACTGATGCGGTTGATTTAGATTCAGCCGAAGATTTCTCCCTCGATAGAGAAGAAGAATTGGAGTTAGACTTAGAGCTTGAAATTGATGAGGTTGATTTAGATTCAGCCGAAGATTCCTCCCTTGATAGCGAAGAAGAGATGGAATTAGACTTAGAGCTTGAAACTGATGCGGATGATTTAGATTCAACCGATGAAACTACCTTTGAAAGTGAAAAAGAATCAGAAGAGGAAACTTTTGAAGAAGAATTGCCAAAAGATGAGGTGTTGAATTTAACTGGACAAGAACATATTTCTGCCAGTGTACCAACCAGTTACG
>JALSLV010000088.1 GCA_026988115.1 Lysobacterales bacterium
GAAAATTTAGAAAAAGAGTACTGACCCGAATGCTGCTAAGTTAAGCCTGTTTTGCACGTTTTTTACCTCTGTGTGAAAGTTCTCGCATTATCGACCTTTTTTGGGTCATTAATTGATAAGGTTTTGGTCTTCTTTTTAAGCATCTGGGTTCGCTGCGACCTAATTGTTGGTAGAGAACGCTTTTGGAGATTGTATCAATTAATGTTTGCCTTAATCGCCTTATTTCGTGCACGTTATTTCCGGTTAAATTTATAATTGTTTGCCAATTCCTTAGAGCTTGAAGTGTCGCTTTAAAACTGATTAATCTGGGTTTGACTTTCGCCTGTTTTGCCGCTTCGATCATCAAACTTCTAATGCAGTTATAGGCTATAAAATGCATTATTATTTCTTTGTGTACCATGGCTGGTGTCTTGCACCTAAGCACATCCATTCCCATGGTAGTTTTAATGTCCCTAAAGAACAATTCAACATCCCAACGTTGATAATATAAATCTGCAATTTCTTTTGCGGTGTATTTTTGTGCATCAAGCAATGTGGTTATAATGTAAAATGAAGTCACTCTAAAGCCTTCATTTTTAACCGTTACTTTTATCTGCCTAAGCGTGAATTTTTCAGGTAATTTGTCATAATCCTGTTTGCTATAACGGGTGAATTTTGTATAAACAGGTTTATCCCATTGCACTAACAAATCATCTTTACCAAGAACTTTTAGTGCATTTTTGCTGGTTTTTGGTTTTCTTTTAGCAAGGGTAATAACACTATCAACTTGTGATTGTTGTAGCTGATAAATATCATAAAAGGTACAGAACATCTTATCTGCAAGCAGTATATCTCCCACACTAAAGGTTTTTAATTGGTCGCGAAGCAGCAATAATTCATGGCTTTTCTTATTGCCTAAGCGATAGCTGAGCAATGTTCCTGTGAACAAACAAAAACAGGCTAAGGCACGAGCAGAAGGAAAACCGCAACCAACTTTTTGAGTTTTCTGTTGAGGATAAAGCTCTTGATTTGCAGGTGTGTCAGGCATACTTAAACCCGTTCCATCAACGACAACAACACGGTGAGATTTCCACTTTTCAGCCTTGTTTGTTAATTGAGTTGTGTGGTTGAATATTTTATCTAAACTTTCAGAATCCATATTTGAACGGGCTTGGCAATAGGCTGAACTAGAGCTCGATGGTATTTTCTTTAGTTTTCCAACCATATGAGACTGGAGTTTTTTTATGGCTTCTTTACAACCTCCATCGACATCAAGGACTTGTGAAAAAAATGTCCAAAATGTATTGGATTTACTAAACAATCTTAACCGACTAAACTTTCCTTTTTGATTGGTCTTAAGATATTGACTTGGAATAAATTGATTAAAGCATTCTCCAAGTTGACTGATGGAATGTTTTTTTATTTTATCCAGAGCTTGTGCTAATTTTTGTGAAGTGGTTTGAGGCTTTTTACGTAAAGTAGAAAGGTGAAATCCAGGAAGTATTAGGTTAGTATTTTTCATACTAAATTATACCATTTTTAGGCTATAATTTCACTCTATATTTTCATGGGAAACAGGCTTAACTTAGTAGCATTCGGGTCAGTACCCTTTTAAATAATTCTATGCTAT
>JALSLV010000089.1 GCA_026988115.1 Lysobacterales bacterium
ATTAAGATGCAAAAACACATGACGGATATACAAAATCAACCGCAAAGAGTGATATCTTATTTTAAGCATCCTAAAATTTCTTATGCTGCATAAATTGAGCGGTAATATCTAGCAGGGTTAATAATAACCAGTTATTGGCGAGATTTTTAGCGAAAAGCTGGTGAATTTAATCATTTTTTACTCGTCACTATAATTATGCAAAGGTCTCTTTTATAACTTGATAAACCTTATCGTTTTCTAGCAGTTCAATATGACCAATTTCTCGACCAATCCACTTATTCTCTTCTGGAATTTTTAAATCATATTCGGTGTGAATGCCAAGGGCTGAATTGACAGTTACCAACCCATCACCCACAACATTGTTAGCAACTACCGAGTCATTTTTTTTAGATGTTGTGGCTGCAATAGCATAACATTGAATATTTTCTGGTAATGGCACATAAGTTCTTTTGTCTTTGTTGTGTTCAAACCTATCGTGTCTATTCCAGTCTTCATCAATGATATTGCCGTAACGCAAATCGGTAATGCCGCCACTGCGAATATTGGTTATTTTGGTGAATGGTTCGGTATAAGGGCTGACCTTTAGCATGGTGTTGAGCCAATTGCCGCCTTTTTCCAGTAATGCACCATGATGTGGCGTACCAAGAAAAATAATTTTGTCGCAATGACTCAACCAGCTCTGGTGCGCTCTTTGCGCATAATAACAGGCACTTCTAGCAAGCAAACCTCCCATGCTGTGAGCGAGTATAGAAATTGTTAAATTAGGTTGTGCTATTTGTTCTAACAACAATGCCAGTTCTTTACCGTTTTCAGAAACATGCTTGCCAGTGTTGTAATGCAAATAGAGGCAAGTATAACCCAAGTCTTCTGCTAACGCTTGTCCGTGGTCGTGGTTGTTTCTTTGCCATTGTAAATCATTCATGCACAGGCCATGAATTAAAATCAAAACTTTCCCCTTTGATTTTTTGATTAATTCAGCAATATCCTCTTTTGATAAAGCTTTGCCATCACGTCTTAGGCTCATGTGGATAGCCAGAGGGTTGCTGTGTTTATGCAGATAATCACCTATCACGCCATTGGTTGCGGCAATTATGGCTTCCCGACTGCGAAAAGACTGTTTTTCACCGATGACATCACTGAGTTTGCCCAACATCACATCTATTCCATCACCAAAAGCATCGGTAATCTTGCGAATATTGCGGTAAACCATGCCCGAAATCCCTTTGGCATCTTTTTTGGGATCACCAATAATTCCCGTAAAAGAAGCAATGGTGCTGTGCAAGGATTCGACAATATTGGTCACTCCTTTAACGGCATCAACTGTTAGTTTTGTCGCGCCTTGCAAATCACTGACTGCTTTTTTTGGATGTTGTTTCATTGTTATTTACTAAAAACGATTGGCTCGCCTTGTTTATCAAATGTCATGTATTTGCTCAAATCACCACCTGATTCGACTGTTTTCATCATCAGTTCAAGTTGTTTTAAAGCGGTTTCATCACTTGGCAACTTATTTTGATTGCCAGATAATGCCGCCACTGAAACCAAGTCCCATTCTCGATTTTGTTGTTTTGATTCTTGCACCAAATCACCAAAACCAGTTAACTCTTCTACAGGCTTACTCAAAGTCATTACCGGCGTTAATTCTCCACCTAGACCTGCGTTAAAGCGATAGGCCTCATCACCCTTATGGTCTTCTGGTAACGACTTTTTCATAAAGACAAAGAGAAACAATTGAGGTTGTGGCTGCATGCGCGCGACTGTTAATAAGGAATTGTAATCTGTAATTTCCACGTGTCTTTCCAATTGTAAAATTGGATTATACCTTTTTACTACCAACATAACGCATAAAAACATCACTGCGTTCATACAAACCATCAAATTTATCTTTTATACCTTGGTCATGCACAAAACCATTTTTTTCGTATAAATGTATAGCGGGTTTGCAAATAGAATTGGTTAATAAAAACAAAGTATCCATATCCATTTTTTGGCAATCTGCCAATACCGCTTGCAAAAGCTTTTCGCCTGCTTTTAATCCTCGTGCTGATTCAAGCACGCCCATTTTGGTCAATTCATACCAATTATTGCCAAAGTTTTTCACCGCACAAGTGCCTATAATACCCAACTCATCGTGTTGAGCAAACCAAATTTGACCGCCTTTATCAATAATGTGTTTTTGTGGATTGGATAAAATCTTTTCGTCAATGTCTTCCATATAAAACATATCACTAACCCATTGGGCATTGATGGTATAAAAATACTTTGCTAATTCTGGTATAAATTTAACGATTTCCACTTCAAGGTTTTGTTTATCTATCTTATCCACGGTATTCCTCCAAAGTACGTTCAAACAATGATTTGCGTTCTAAGGCCTTTTCAAACTCTTTAATAGCTGTGTAAAAATTGTGTGTGGTTTCAGCACAAATAGATTCGGCTGCCGTTCTAACACTGTTGCGTAATTTCTTCATTTTGTTAAATTTAAGCTTACCCTGTTTTGATAATTTCATAATTTTGCGACGGGCATCATCAGGATCGGCATTAAACACAATCAAATCCGCTTTAAACATTTCTTTACTATTCTGACTAATAAATGGTTGAGTCTGACCCAAATATTGTGCCGCTTGATTAATCGACACCTCCTTTTTATCCGCAAGCAAAGACATCAAAGTAAACCACTTTGGCTGCATCTCATAACCTGTGTATTTATAAGTTCGAGTTGCATCTTGCATCACCCTATCACTGAGCCGCTTCAAACGCGAACCCAAAGCCACCTCTCCCAATTCATCAAAAAAATCATCATTCATCACAAAAGCCAATATAATTATCAATACATCACTAATTATATAAGTACTAATATAAATGTCAATATAATTTTTTATTTGGTCAGTGGGATTTATCTCACTCAAGCCCATAAAGACAAAAAAGCGTCGGCTAAAGCCAACGATCCAAAAGAACCAACTGGTAAGTGGGATTTATCCCACTCAAATTTTAATTCAGAACAACAAATCGTCGGTTAAAAGCAACAACCCAATGTATTCGATACTTTTCACTGGATTCAAACAGACTTTTGTTGGGCTGCGCACGCTAGCCCTGCTCACTTTGTCATTTACATAAGCACTAATGTATTTTCCGCTTAAGTTCTTACAGGACTTTTATATTCATACAACCACTGGATTCCTGCTCTCGCTTAGGCTCGGCTGGAATGACACCGTTGTTTTTAATGCATTTGCTTCATACTTTAAGATGTGTAACAGCTAAAGCATTATATTTTTATATGGTCAGTGGAGTTTATCCCACTCAAACTCAACAAAGACAAAAAAGCGTCGGCTAAAGCCAACGATCCAAAAGAACCAACTGGTAAGTGGTATTTATCCCACTCAAGTTTTAATTCAGAACAAAAAGCCGTCCGTTAAAAGCAACAACCCAATGAATTCGATACTTTTCACTGGATTCAAACAAACTTTTGTTGGGCTGCGCAAGCTTAGCCCTATTTTCTTTGCTATTTACATAAGCACTAATGTATTTTCCGCTTAAGTTCTTACAGGACTTTTATATTCATACAACCACTGGATTCCTGCTCTCGTTTAGGCTCGGCTGGAATGACACCATTCTTTTTAATGCATTTGCTTCATACTTTAAGATGTGTAACAGCTAAAGTGGTGTCTGTTTATTTGGTAAGTGGGATTTATCTCACTCAAACCCAACAAAGACAAAAAAGCGTCGGCTAAAGCCAACGTTCCAAACAAAGCCAAACTGGTAAGTGGGATTTATCCCACTCAAACCCAATAAAGACAAAAAACGTCGGCTAAAGCCAACGTTCCAATAGAACCAACTGGTCAGTGGGATTTATCCCACTCAACCCCAACAAAGCCAAAAAACGTCGGCTAAAGCCAACGATCCAAAAGAATCAACTGGTAAGTGGTTTTATCCCACTCAATCATCAACTAAAAAACATAAAGCTACCGGTTAAAACCATGCCTTTTGTTGTATCGATAAATTTTTAAGCCTTTTAAGCTATGACAATTGCTGTTATTTAAACTATAATATCCATTCTTTTTAGTCTTAACATCATGAATAACTTTACCTTTTATAATCCAACACGCATTCACTTTGGTGTTGGTCAAATTGAAAAAATCAAATCTGAAATTCCTGCTGATTCACGTGTTTTGGTTATTTATGGCGGTGGTTCGATTAAGACAAACGGTGTTTATGAGCAGGTTTCATCTGCTTTAGTGGAATATAAGTGGTTTGAATTTTCTGGCATTGAGCCTAACCCACTTTACGATACGGCGATGAAGGCTTTGGATGTCATTAAACAACATAAGATTGATTATTTATTGGCTGTTGGTGGTGGTTCGGTAATTGATGCGACCAAATTTATCGCGGCGGCGGCTTTGTTTGTTGAAGAAAACCACAACAAGGACCTGTGGGATATTTTGACCCAACAATTAAAAATCAAATCTGCTTTGCCCTTTGGTACGGTATTAACTTTGCCTGCAACAGGGTCGGAGAGTAATTCGGGCAGTGTTATGACCCGTGATGGCAATAAGTTGTTTTTTGGTTCACCACATACTTTCCCACAATTTTCCGTGCTTGACCCAGAATCGACTCTCACCCTGTCTAATCGTCAAATCAGTAACGGTGTGATTGATGCTTTTGTGCACACGGTAGAACAATACCTGACTTATCCTGTTAATGCCAAAATTCAAGACCGTTTTGCCGAAGGGATTTTGCAAACCCTGATTGAAGAAGGTTCTCGTGTGTTAAACGAGCAAAACAACTTAGAAATTCGTGCTAACATCATGTGGTCAGCGACGATGGCACTTAATGGTTTAATCGGTGTTGGCGTGCCTCAAGATTGGGCAACTCACATGATTGGTCATGAACTCACCGCTTTGCATGGAATTGATCATGCGCGAACATTATCTATTGTCTTTCCCGCAGTGATGAAAATCAAACGCAAGCAAAAGCGCGAAAAGCTGATTCAATACGGTCAAAGGGTGTGGAATCTGTGCGGTACAGATAATGAAATAATAAATCAAGCCATTGATAAAACGATTGAATTTTTTCAAACCATGCAAGTGCCAACTTGCCTGTCTGATGTGGGTTTAGGAGCAAGTAACTTTGATGCCATTTTATCCAAATTAGAACAACATCAAATGATTGCTTTGGGTGAACATAGAGATATTGATTTGGTTGTTAGCCGAGAGATTTTAGAAAAGGCGTTATAAACAATTAAACCTTTTCATAAGCATCAATAATTTTTTGCACGAGGTTATGACGCACGACATCTTTTGATTCAAAATGGCTAAAGCTGATGTCCCTAACATCCGATAGCACTTCAAGTGCGTGCTTTAAGCCTGATGTTTCGCCTTTGCGCAAATCCACTTGGGTGACATCACCAGTGACCACGACAGTTGTGCCAAATCCTGTTCGGGTGAGGAACATTTTCATTTGTTCGACGGTGGTGTTTTGAGCTTCATCGAGTATCACAAAAGCGTTATTGAGTGTGCGACCACGCATAAAAGCCAGTGGAGCCACTTCAATAATATTTTTTTCCATCATGCGCTCCACTTTTTCCACTCCGAGCATTTCGTACAAAGCATCGTAAAGTGGACGCAAGTAAGGGTCTACTTTATCGGATAAATCTCCAGGTAAAAACCCCAAGCGCTCCCCTGCTTCTACTGCCGGGCGTACCAAAATTATACGTTGGACTTCTTGATTCAAAATTGCTTCAACGGCACAAGCCACTGCCAAATATGTTTTACCCGTTCCAGCTGGTCCCACACCAAAGTTGACATCGTGTGTAACAATATTATGCAAGTAGAGCTTTTGATTGGGTGAACGTCCTGTGATAACTCCTTTCCGGGTTTGGATTTTGACGTCTTCGACTTCAATAACTTCTTCGTCATTATCTGATGGATTTTTGTAATTTCCTTGCAATATTATGTGTGTCATTGCTAAATCTAATGATTGATTTTGGGCTTCTTCTAACATTAAATCCAGACACCGTTGCACTTGATTAATTTGAGCTTCATCTCCTTGGATTTGAACGGTGTTTCCACGGGCATTTATCGTGGCTTTTATTGTTTGGGCAACCAATTTGATATTTTCGTCGTGATTGCCAAAAAAATTGGTCAATACGTCGTTGTTTGATGTCGGCAGTGTGATGACTTTTTTGTTCATTGAGTAACTACTTTTCCTTGCAACGAATTTCTGTAAGCAGCAGTTATCTCAACATCTAACAATTGACCAATTAAGCGAGGATTGCCGTCAAAGTTGACAATCCGCATATTTTCTGTGCGACCCGCTAATTGCTTTTCGTCTTTTTTGGAAATTGATTCTACCAAGACTTTCTGCACCGTTCCTATCATGTTTTGGGATATTTCACTGGCAAACTCATTTATCGTGGCTTGCAGGCGTTGCAGACGTTCTTTTTTAACAGATAATGGAATTTCATCTTCGATATTTGCTGCGGGTGTTCCGGGTCGTTTGGAATAGATAAAACTAAAAGATTGGTCAAAACGGACATCTTCTATTAATTTCATAGTTGCTTCAAACTCTTTGTCTGTTTCACCAGGAAAGCCAACAATAAAGTCAGAGGACAACGATATATCTGGGCGAACTTCACGCAGTTTGCGAATTTTTTGTTTGTATTCTATCGCTGTGTGCCCTCTTTTCATCGCTGAGAGTACGCGATCAGAACCACTTTGCACAGGCAGGTGTAAATAATTTGCCAATTTCGGTACATCGCGGTAAGCTTCTATTAATGCATCAGTAAATTCCACGGGATGGGAAGTGGTAAAACGTATGCGCTCTATGCCATCAATGGCTGCTACGTAATGAATCAAGTGGGCTAAATCAACGATTTCACCTTCGTGGGTTTCCCCTCGATAGGAGTTGACATTTTGACCCAATAAATTAATTTCTTTAACGCCTTGCAGTGTTAATTCCATTATTTCGGCAAGAACACTGTCTAACGGACGAGAAACTTCCTCGCCACGCGTATAAGGCACAACACAAAATGTGCAATATTTACTGCAGCCTTCCATAATTGATACAAAAGCCGAAGGGCCTTCTTTACGGGGCTCTGGCAAATTATCAAATTTCTCTATTTCAGGAAAACTAATGTCCATTTGTGGTTTTTGCTCGTCATTAACGGCTTTGAGCATTTTGGGCAAACGGTGCAAAGTTTGTGGGCCAAACACCATGTCCACATAAGGGGCACGTTTTATAATATTATCACCTTCTTGTGAAGCAACACACCCACCCACTCCTATCACTAAATTAGGATTTTTTTCCTTAAGCTTACGCCATCTGCCTAATTGAGAAAAGACTTTCTCTTGTGCTTTTTCTCGAATGGAGCACGTATTTAATAAAATGACATCGGCATCGGCTTCAACTTCAGTCATTTCAAGCCCATACGAATCAATTAACACATCTTGCATCTTGGATGAATCATACTCATTCATCTGACAACCGTGCGTTTTTATAAATAGCTTACCTTTTTTTTGTTCTGACATAGTTTTATTGATTTATTTTTATTTTCTTGACTAATTTTACAATAATTTCAGCTGTTACACCCCAAATTGTATAATCATTGTACCGATAAACGTAATAATTAAATTTTTGACCTTTGTATCGCGTACTTCTATTTTGCCGATTTTGTTCTTCACAAAAAAAGGCTAAAGGCACAGAAAACACCTCTGCCACTTCATCATCGTTTGCATCAACTGTAAATCCTTCTTTTAATATGCCGACAAAAGGGGTAACGTAAAAACCTGAATTTGTTTCAATATCCTCTAAATAACCAACCACTTCTATATAAGCGGCATCTATTCCAATTTCTTCTTTTGTCTCGCGAATAGCTGCCTGACGTATGGTAATATCGGTCTCATCAAATCCACCGCCAGGAAAACTCACTTGACCCGAGTGGTGCTTTAATTTATCTGAACGTTTGGTGAGTAAAATATGAATCTCTTGGTCTTTCCAAAACAAAGGCACTAGCACGGCTGCAGGTCTAAACTCATCGTGCCCTGATGCTTGCCAGATTCCTGGTGGTATAAGTTCAGTTTTTAACACAGACTTTAAGTTGGCATAAAGCTTGTCTTTATTACGAATATTAAACATAAAAAAACGGAGTAATTTTCATTACTCCGCCTCTTATTTTTAACCACTTGTGTTTAACCATAAAAAAATCGATTACAGTTTATTTGATGCTTAATAGGTTAATATCAAAAATTAACACTTCATTTGGACCAATTGGGCGTTGTCCTCTGATTCCATAAGCCAGTTCAGGTGGGATAAAGACTTGCCATTTAGCTCCTGGCTTCATCAACGGCAAAATTTCTTGCCACCCCTTTAAGGAATCACCAACTTTAATTGTTTTTGGTTCGCCACGAACAAATGAAGAATCAAATTCTTGATAGTTATCAGGGTTATCTGTGCCAATTAAAGATCCACGGTAATGAATCACGACTTCACTATCCAGTGTTGGGTGTTTGCCTTTACCGTCTTCAATCACACGGTATTGAATACCTGATGCCAATTCCTTAATACCTTTCTTCTTGCGATTAGTATTTAAAAAATCGTCTGAACGTTTTTTATTGGATGCGGCTAATTTCTTATACGCCTCTAATTGTTTCAATTCCATTTTCTTTTGGTAAGCTTGGAAATTTAAAACCATGTCTTCTTTAGAAACAGTAGGGTCTTTTTTTGCTGCCGCATCACGTATGCCTTTTATTGCTTCGTCAGTGTTTAATTCAAACTCACTGCCTTTTTTACTTAAAAACTCTAAGCCAATGCGATAGCCATAAGCGTAACTGGTTTTTTTCTTGTCGAAATTTATGTCTTTGCTCGTTTTATCTTGAGCTGATACAAATGTCGTTGTTATGACAATAATTCCAGCTAGTAATAATTTAAAATTCATCTATCAATCCTCGATGTTGGTTTTCTTAAAAAGGGGCGTATTTTATGTCACAGGCTAAATATTAACAACTCTATAGACTCATTTATCCCTTTTGAGTTCAATAATTGATATAATTACAGCTTTATCGTTATAGAGTCACAGCAATGTCCAACATCCTTTTAAGTACAGTTAATAAAATCTTAACCTTAACCATTAATCGTCCCGATAAGCTTAATGCCTTAAATCACCAAACCTTAGTTGAAATCAACCAAGCGATTAGCAATGCACAAACGGACAAAACTATCGCTGCAATAATCATCACTGGCAGCGGACAGAAATCATTCATTGCTGGTGCTGATATTTCCGAACTCGCCCAATCCAATGCGGTAACGGGCATGTTTTTTGCCGAATACGGTCAAAAGGTTATGAACAATATTGAACAAAGTTGCAAGCCCGTCATTGCTGCTATCAATGGCTTTGCCTTAGGTGGCGGTTGCGAACTTGCCATGAGTTGCCATATGCGCATTGCTTCTGATAATGCCATGTTTGGACAACCAGAAATTAAATTAGGGGTTATCCCTGGATTTGGCGGCACGCAACGTCTTGTACGTTTAATTGGTAAGGGCCGAGCCATGGAAATGAACCTGATGGGTGGCATGATTGATGCCAATCGTGCTTACGAAATTGGTTTAGTCAACAAAGTGACCACACAAGATGAATTACTTACCACCGTTGAAAAAATGGCGAAACAACTGACCTTGAGTGCCCCTGTTGCTTTGCAATGCATAATTGATAGCATAAATCACGGTGCAGAATGCAGTTTACCCGAAGGCTTGCAGTTTGAAGCCAAAGCCTTTGCCGTAACCTGTTCCACCAAAGACATGAAAGAAGGCACTAAGGCTTTTTTGGAAAAAAGAAAGCCCAACTTTACGGGAGAATAAAATATGAAATTCATTCTTTTATTATTTGTAACTTCTGCTTGTTTTGCTCAACTACCCGACACTGATGGTTACGGACTGCGCCCCAAACCACTAGCCTTTTCCAAAGAACAAAGCAAAGCCATGTTTGAGAAAAACAAACAACTCTGCGATGTTGATTGCGTTACTGATTTTGGCAAAATACTAGGGTCAGCCAATGGTATTGATGCCTATTCGAATTGCCGTTCCGAATGCATTAAGAATGAATATTCGTTTTTAAACCTCACAACAGGCGAAGTCACTATTCATAAAAGCAGCCCGAAAGACGACAACTTACATTACATCGGATTAATTAACCAATGTGTCGAATACTCACGCCGTTGGTGGATGGTTAATAAAGGCATCACCTATGGCAGCATTGACAGCGCTCATGAAATTATTTACCTAAGTGAAGGAAAAAACATTCGCACTAATGAAAAATTTCCATTAGCTCGTTCTATAAATGGCACGGCAACGCGCGCACCAAAAACTGGTGATTTGGTTGTTTATTACCCCGATAGAAGCAACCCTTTATGGCAACACGGTCATGTCGCAGTCGTTGTTGATGTCAATCTGAAAAAAGGCACTGTTTCATTGGCTGAAGAGAATTACGACAACAAGAAGTGGAATAAACCCAAGAAATATGCCCGTAAAATTAGCTTATTTGAAGTCAATGGGCACTATACTTTGATTGATGTTGCTCCCAACAAGAAAAACAATCAAACAGGTGCCGAAATATCTGGTTGGATTTACCCTAAAGACTGATGTCAAATTTACGCTATGCAAAACTAGAGGATATTGATGCAATCACCAAACTTATTGCACTATCCGCTCGGCAACTTGGTGGACAGTTTTATGATAAAAACACCATAGAATCCGCTCTTAAAAGTGCTTTTGGAGTGGATACCCAACTCATCAAAGATCAGACTTATTTTGTCATTGAAAAAGACTTTCAACTCATTGCCTGCGGTGGCTGGAGTTACCGAAAAACGTTATTTGGCAGCGATGATAACAATTTGCGAAACCCTGAAAAACTTAACCCAAATAAGGAGGCTGCTAAGATTCGAGCCTTTTTTATTCACCCTGAATTTTCTCGTCAGGGACTGGGTCACAAGATTATCAAAAACTGTGAGCTCGAAGCGATAAAAAAAGGATTTAACCAAACCGAACTAATGGCAACATTATCGGGTGTGGATTTTTATAAGAAACATGGCTATCACGGTGATAAAACCATTATTCATACCATGAATGACGGTAACACTATTGAGTTTATGCCGATGGTAAAATATTTCGTTTAGGCAAACCCTTAATATATTTCTGTTTTAGGTTTTTGCAGTATTTTTTTAGATTATCTACGGTGCCGATTGCTTTGTAATACCATTTATCGAAGTATTTAATCTTGAATAGTCATTTAAAAACTAACGAAGCCAATCTGGTAAGTGGGATTTATCCCACTCCAAGCCTAGTTTAAAGCACTTTTTACGCTTGAAGTCTTAGGCAAACCCTTTATGTACTTCTGTTTTAGGTTTTTGCAGTATTTTTTTAGA
>JALSLV010000090.1 GCA_026988115.1 Lysobacterales bacterium
CGGTTAATGCCTTATTTGGCCAGTTTAAACGCTTTAAAACAGATTATTCAGTGATTCCCTGGTCAACCTTTACTGACCCAGAAGTGGCAAGGGTGGGATTAAATGAACAGGATGCTAAAGAACAAAATATCGCTTATGAAGTCGTAACTTACGGGATTGATGATTTAGATCGAGCCATTGCAGATAGTGAAGCTCATGGATTTGTAAAAGTTTTAACGCCGCCAGGCAAAGATAAAATATTAGGTGTCACTATTGTGGGTGAGCATGCGGGTGATTTGATTGCCGAGTTTGTTTTAGCGATGAAACATGGTCTTGGCCTTAATAAAATATTAGCTACTATCCATATTTACCCCACCATGGCCGAAGCTAACAAGTATGTGGCAGGGGTATGGAAAAAGAACAATGCCCCGCAAGGTTTGTTAAATTGGGTCAAAAAATATCACACTTGGCGTCGTGGTTAATCCCTAGAAATAACAACTCAACACTAAAGTGTAACCAATTGATTATTGAAGAAAAAGTAGGATGTGCTGACGACAGGAAGCGCATCATTCGAAAGATGCTTAATTTAATGGCTTGAGTAAGCTCAGTTTTATGATATTCCTAAAATAAATTTTATTAAAAATAATTGTAAGGAAACCGTATTTTAATAGACCAACCAACAACAGTCACTATTTAGAGAAACAAATGTTAAAAAAAAGATCACTATTATTAATTGTGAGTTTAATGTTTTCTGCCTGGAATGTCTCGGCAGATGAGCCAGACTGGACAGACTACAAAACCGTGTTAAAGCATGTTAAACCCGGTGTCAAAAACGGTGTAACTTTGATGAAAGTTGATTACCAAGCGATTAAAACAAATAAAAGCTTAAACAAGGCTTATCAAATTGTGTCTTCCTTTAAATTAGAACGATTATCGAATCGAAATGAAAAATTGGCTTTCTACATCAATGCCTATAATATACTGGCGTTAAAAATGGTGGCTGATCATTGGCCAACTGAAAGCATTAAAGATTCTGGGAGTCTATTTCGTTCAGTTTGGAATAAACCAGCAGGCATGCTGGGGGGGGAGTTTGTAACATTAGGTGAGGTTGAGCATGAAATTTTGCGTCCAATGGGGGAGCCTAGGATACATTTGGCCATCGTGTGTGCATCGGTTAGCTGTCCAGACCTTCGAACAGAACCTTATACGGCCAAGCAACTTAATGAGCAACTTGATGACCAAACAAAGCGGTTTTTGAATAACTCAGGCAAAGGTCTGATAATAGAGAAAAAAATCATTCGAATTTCAAAAATATTTGACTGGTTCGAAGAAGATTTTGAAGCCTATGGCGGTGTATCTAAATTTATTAAACGCTATAAAACAGACTTACCTGACTTAAAAGTAAAAGCCAATATTCCGTATGATTGGAAGGTTAATGGGTAACATGATTTTTGAAAATGATCACTAAAACCTGAAACATATGTCATCTATGTTTAAAATAGGCTGAATAATTCTCATAACTAAAGAGTACAACAAGATGGCACATGAGTTATCACCCCCTGACCAGTGGCTGAAATTATACGGGGATA
>JALSLV010000091.1 GCA_026988115.1 Lysobacterales bacterium
AATGTTGATAGAAAAAAATTGCAATTAAAACAAGTACAAATTGAGTTTGAAAAACTGCAAGAAAAAGTCAAATTATTGGGAGCAGATTCCGAATCATTAATTCCACAGGTCTTAACCCTTATTCAAGAAGTAAAAAGCAACCTCAAAACAGGTATCCCATTCAAACAAAAAGAACGATTGTCAGTGGTCGAAGAAATTGAACGCTCACTTAACGCCAGAAAAATCACCTCACAAAATGCCATCAATCGTTTGTGGGCATTTTTAGAAGACGAGTTACGCCTAAGCCGCGAAAATGCCATCTATTCGCAAACCATAGAACTCAATGGCAAAAATATATTGGTAGAAATTGCAAAACTTGGAACGGTCATGCTGTATTTCAAAACCAGAGATGACAAATATGGTACAGCAAAACAATCAAATGGCAACTGGACTTATCATTTAATCAAAGAACAAAAAAAAATAAAGCAAGTCGCAGTTTTGTTTGATTCATTAAAAAAACAAATTCGTCAAGGCTATTTCACCTTACCTTTAACCGTTCAGTTTTAAATTGAGATTAACATGAAAACATTAACAACACTTTTATTACTGCTTAGTTTGACGCTTAATACTCAAGCACAACAAAATCAAGACGTACAAGAGCCAAAATTGTCAATACCCAAGTTAAATCCACAAAAGGCGAGACAAGATTTAAACAAAGCTTACCAAAAAGAATACGCCTTTTTGACTGCGCAAATCAAAAGCATAAAAGCACGAACCCAGGCCTATAAACACAACGCAGCTCAAGACAAAACAAAACTCAACCAACAAATAGGCACACTTGAAAATCAATTGTTAAATCTAGAACAATCTGTTAATCAAAAAGAAGACGATGTCTTTGCTTTAGAAAGAAACACCGAATCCGCCAGCGATAATAGCAGTCTACTGAAAGCAACCATTACCCAAGCAAAATCCACATTAAGTGAGTTTAATCAACAATTGACTACAGATGGTGAAGTTAACACAGAAAATAGCGACATTGAGCAAGTTGCTAAACTCATAAACTTTGCCAACCACGTCATTCAAAAACACTCAACCATCAGCAAAACCCAAGGTTCGTTCTTTTTACAAAATGGACAAGAAGTTCATGGCAAAATTATTAAAATAGGCAATATCGCCTCCTATGGGTTTTCCAAAAAAGGAGCTGGAGCTCTGGCACCCGCTGGCGAAAACACCTTTAAAGTCTGGCGTGATGAAGACTCGCCAGTGATTGCCGAACTTTTTAACGGCAAAGCACAAGCCTCATTGCCCATATTTTTGTACGAATCAAGCATCAAGTCAATTGATGAAAAAAAGGACAAAACCATACGAAGCGTTATAGATTCTGGTGGTTTAATCGCTTGGATTATTGTTTTTCTGGGTGTATTTGCCTTTGTTCTCATTCTATTACGCATGTGGTTTTTGAAAAAATCTTCTTCAAGCACCGAAAAAATACTGAACAAAGTCGTTAAAAACATAGAAGACGATGACATGGAACACGCCCTACTCGTCGCCAGTCATAAACACAGTTCCAGTGGACGTGTCATGTATGCGGTTTTGAGAAATATTGGACGGGATCGCGAACACATTGAGGATATTGTTTCCGAAGCCATCTTGCATGAATCAGGGCAACTCAATCGTTTTGGCTCATTAATCATGGTGGTGGCAACCGTTTCCCCACTTTTAGGATTATTAGGTACGGTTACTGGCATGATTTCAACCTTTGATATCATTACCGAATTTGGCACAGGCGACCCCAAGCTTTTATCCGAAGGCATTTCCGTTGCATTGGTCACCACCGAAGTCGGTCTCGCCGTTGCTATTCCGGCCCTATTATTTGGCAACATATTATCAGGTTGGGCTGAGCGTATTAAAGATGACATGGAAAAAGCAGCCCTGCGAGTGATTAATGTTTTTAAAAAATTACAGAACTAAGAACATGAGCATTTGGCAACAGTTATTGGACTATTTTAACTCAGGTGGCTTTGTCATGCCACCGTTGGTGCTAGGCACTGTTATTTTGTGGTGGACACTGGGTTATCGCCTGATTGCTTTAAAAAGTGGCACATTACGCAGTGCCCGAGCCTTAGTTTACCGTTACCTGAAAGGAAAAATGCCCAGCGGCAATGGTGTCATGGTGCGAGCATTGTTTAAAGGCATGGAATTACGCAATAAAAAACTCGACAATCTTCGCCGTTATTTGGACGATGCTTTCGCCGAAGAATACGCCGAAATAAAAAAGTACAAGGTCATTATTTCAACCATTGTTATCGTTGCTCCTTTGCTTGGCTTGCTTGGAACCGTTTCAGGCATGATTGAAACCTTTGAATCATTGGGTGATATGTCTTTATTTTCACAATCTGGCGGTATAGCTGGCGGCATTTCACAAGCCTTAATCACCACCCAAATGGGCTTGGCTGTCTCTATCCCTGGATTAATTGTCAATGGCTTTTTGGATAAAAAACAACGAAATTTAGAGATTGAACTGGCACAGCTCAAAGATTTATTATGTGCCCCTATTCCAGGCGAAGATGAATTGGTGTTAGAAAATCATAAGCTTAAAGGTAATAATTATGCGTTTTAGAGAAAAAAAAGAAGTGGTCGAAGACTTAAATATTTCCCCCTTAATTGACATGGTTTTTATCTTGTTAATCTTTTTTATGGTTTCCACCACCTTTGTCAAAGACATGAAGCTGGATTTAGACCGACCTTCTGCTTCCTCAGCCAGCACCGCATCCACCAAAGCGGTGCGGGTTTATATTGATAACCAAGGCGAGGTTTATTTGGATGGAGAAAGCATTCGCATTTGGGTACTGCAATCACGCTTACGTGACGTGTTAAAAAGCAAAACACCCAAGTCGGTATTAGTCGTTACCGATGTTAGTGTGCCATCTGGCAAATTGGTCGAAGTGGTTGATCAAGCACGATTGGCTGGTGCCAGCGATGTTGGCGTTGCGACTTCCAAAGAAGTCGGTGAAGGTTGAAATGGCAAAGCTTGAAACAATGAAATACCCTAAAAAATCAGACAAATGGTTGCGGTTTTTTAGTGGCTTTGTTTCCATGTTAGTGGGAACGACCTTGGTCTTAAGCACAGTTTTATTAATTAACAACAAAAAAATAAAGCAAGACAACAGCAACGATAAAGTCGGTACAGAAATAAAATTCAACCGCAAAAAACCCAAAGCCAAACAAGTCGTCAAAAGGCAACGCCCCAAACCCAAACCAAAAAGAAGTCGCAAAGCCCCGCCTGCTCCATTGTTAAACCTCAATAGCAATCTTGCCGGAGTTGATTTGGGTTTGCCAGAGTTTTCATTGGAAAGCTTAAATGATTTGGACAACGATATTTTAGGCAATGCATCAGGTATTGTTATGACCGATGACATGGTTGATGCCTCACCACGTGCGATTTACCAAGCACCAGCAACTTATCCTGCACGTGCTCGTGCAAAAGGTACCGAAGGTTATGTGGTGTTTTCTTTACTCATCGGCATTACCGGTGAAATTGAACAAATAAAAATTGTGGAATCTAGTCCTCAAGGCGTTTTTGATGAAGCGGCAAAACAATCCATGCAAAGTTGGAAGTTTAAACCCGCACAATACCAAGGCAAACCCGTCAAAACGTGGGCCAAACAACGCATTAGATTTGATTTGAGTTAATTATGAACAAATACTACCAACTAGCCTTAATTTTGTTATTAAGTTTGAACTCAGCAGCAATTGCCAAAAAGACTGATGAAAACAGCGTCAACCACCTTGATTTGGCCTCTTTAATGCTAAAAGACAACAATTATGAACGAGCAAAAATTGCCCTTTCTCAAGTTGATTTGGATGATGAAAACACGGATTTGCAGCGTTTTTATATCATTTCTGCCCTTTTATCGGTACGCACCAATAACAACTCACAAGCGATTAAATTTATTCAAAAGGCCAAAACCTTGGGTGCAGTGGATGCGGTGATGGATGTTTATTTAGCCCAAGCTGCCTATGCCACTAAAGACTACCAATTAACTTTGAATGCCTTGGCATCTGCGGGTCAAAGCGTGGAAAAAATACCCGCGATTTATTTCATGCGTTCGCAAAGTTACTGGCAATTAAAACAATACGCCAATGCCATTGCTACCTTAGAACAAGCCAGTAAAATTTTTCCTGATGATAAAAATTTCATGCGTCGTCAGGTTTTTTATTACTTAGAATTAGGCTACAACCAACAAGCTGCTATTTTGGGTAAGCAATATTTGCAAAAATTCAAAGGACAACGTGATGACTACGTCGCCATTGGCAATGCCATACGCAACTCAGGCGACAGTCAATCCGCCTTAGTGTTTTTAGAAAGTGCTCACTTGCAATTCCCCAATGATGAAAACATCAGTAAATCCTTAGCGGCTGTTTACATTCAAAACGACGATTATTTTGTGGCTGCCAAAATTATTCATGATGCGGCTTTATTAAATCCTGCCTTGATTAAGGAAGCCGCCGAGCTTTACAGACGAGCAGGCTCGCATTACATGGCATTAACCCTCAATGGCATGATAAGTGAGCAAAAAGAAAAATTAAAACAACGCATGGCATTGATGCTGCAACTGGAAAACTTTGAACAAGCCATCGCCATGGAAGACAACATCAAGCGCGTTCATTTGCAAAATGATGAAAACATGAAATACGCTTTGGCTTACGCTTTTTTTAAAACGGGCAATTACCCCAAAGCAGACGAATACCTCAATCAAATTACAGAAACCGAAAACTTCAAAAAAGCCACAGAATTAAGAAAAATCATGAGCGAATGCCAACAAGAAACATGGCGTTGCCAATAAAAAACTTTAGAACAATGGACAAGTACACGAGATAATTATGAGCAAATACATTCTAACTTTAATGCTATTGTCGCAAGTTGTTATGGCAAAAAATGACGCCAAAGTCTCACTCTTTGTGTTTTTTAAGGGCGAACCACTTTCGCAAGTTGATGTTTATGAAAACAAGCAAAAGCTTGCGACAACTGACAGCTATGGCAATGCCGTTTTATTGTTTAAAGCTGGCAATCACACCATTGTTCTTAAAAGCCAAAAAGATGAAATTTATACCCATAATTTAGCATTAACAAAAGATGAAATTGTGCAATTATTAGTCGATATTAAGGCAAAAGACCAACAGCCAATTGTCGATATAGAAACCTCAAAAGACCCAACAAATGTCTCCTTAAATCAAGCAGACAAAAAAGACAAACCAACTCAAAGCGTGATGACCACACTCTCAGGCACCGTTATTTCAGCAGAAGATAATCAAGGTATTGCAGGAGCTCGAATATACATCAGCGGACTAACCGAACACCTCATCACCGATGAAAAGGGTAACTTTAAAACCAAGCTGCAATCAGGCAACTACAACATCAGCGTGTTGCACGCCCAATACAATAGCATTATAAAACCCAAGGTTGAAGTTTCTGTTGATGGGCTTGCTCAATTTAAGATTGAAATGACACCTGCGGGTAAAGAATTGCCAGAATTTGTCGTTGTTGTGCCTTTTATTGAAGGTTCATTGGCATCGGTTTTGGAAGAACGCAAACAAAACAATTCGGTCGCCAACTATTTAAGCATGGAACAAATCTCAAAATCAGGTGATTCCGATGCCGCAGGTGCTCTCAAACGGGTCACGGGTTTAACCTTGGTTGATGGCAAATTTATCTTTGTTCGTGGTTTGGGCGAACGCTATTCCAGCACCTTATTGAATGGTGCCAACTTGCCCAGTCCTGACCCGACTCGCCGTGTTGTGCCGTTGGATTTGTTTCCAACGGGTATTATTTCCAGCATAGAAGTGCAAAAAGGTTATTCTGCCCAACTTCCTGCCGAATTCGGCGGCGGCAGTGTCACCTTAAAAACCATCTCTCTACCCAAATCAAATTTCTTAAAAGTCGGTTTATCCTACAAAAACAATTCCCAAACTACTGGCAAAGACGGATTAAGTTATCAAGGTGGAGGCAGTGATTGGACTGGTTTTGACGATGGCTCACGAGCTATACCAGAGTTATTGCAACAAGCCATTGACGGCGGCACCGAATTGCGACCTAGCAATCCGTTTATTGCTGGTGGATTTAGTCCAGAAGAACTGGAAAGCATAGGCGAATCTTTGACAAACACCTACAATTTAAGCAACGAAACCATCGACCCGGGCGTGGGCTTTAGCCTCTCTGGCGGTCTGCGAAAAGACTTAGAATCGGGTATTGCTTTAGGCTTTTCCAGTGCCATAGAATACGGTTCGGACTACCAGACACGTTCAGAATTACGCCGCGATTACATTGTTTCTTCGGGCACCACTTTGGCATTGGACTCCGAAGAAGTTTCTAGCACCACCCGACGCAATATAAATCTTAGTAGCTTTTTAACCACAGGTATCGAATTTTCTGAAAATAATAAAATAGCTGCCAACTACATGCTGTTAAGAAATACCCAGAATTTCAACGAAATTGCCGAAGGCTTCAATGAAGATTTAGGCAATTCCCGCCGCATTTACGAATTGCGTTGGACCGAACGTGAACTTGCCTCATTCCAAAGTTTTGGCGAACATGTTTTAACACCGCTTGGCGGGCTAAAACTAAACTGGCAATACACCGACTCCACTGCCAATTTTGATGAACCCGACAATAGAATTTACCGTTATGACCAACGCGAGGAAGGAGACTTTATTTTTTCTACGCGCAACGATTCCAACTCACGTGTGTGGCGAGAACTGCAAGATTTAAGCAAAGATATTCACTACGATTTAAGTTTTCCACTTAGTTTTGGCAACAACCATGATATTTTACTCAATGGCGGGCAATCATGGGTCAGCAAAGACAGAAACTCCGACATTCGCCGTTTTGTGTTTGAAGATGTCGGTTCCTTGGTCAACCAAATTGACCGAGGCAGTGATTTAGAAAACATCCTTTCACCAGAGTTTATAGACCCACAAGGTTACCAATTAGTCGAAGTCACCCGAGCCACCGACAACTATTTTGCCAATTTAGACATCAAAGCCAGTTATTTTTCTTTGGATTATGCTTACAAACAACGCTTTAAAATCTCATTAGGACTGCGAAAAGAAAACTTTTATCAATCCGTTACCACTTTCAACCTATTTGACAGCAATGCCGCTCCCATAGAAGTATCACTGCAAGATAATGACTACTTTCCATCATTTTCCAGCACCTTATTCTTACCAAAAGACAATGAAATTCGTTTTAATTACGCCCAAACTGCCACCAGACCCGATTTTAAAGAACTCTCCCCTGCACAATTTAAAGACCCAGTTTTGGATAGAAATGTCATTGGTAATCCAGACCTCATCACCGGCACAATCAAACATTATGACCTGCGTTGGGATAAATATTTCTCTGCTGGTGAATTTGTTTCGGTCAGCTTATTCTACAAACAATTTTTCAACCCAATAGAATTAATCATTCTGCCTGGTTCCTCACGAATTATTAGTTTTGACAATGCTCAAGCCGCTGAAAATGCTGGCATTGAATTAGAAATTTACAAAGATTTCTCCTTCGTAAATCGCTGGCTTAAAAAAGACTGGTGGTCAGATTTTTATCTATCCGCCAATTACGCCTATATTCAATCAGAAATCACCCTGCGTAGCGACCGCCCAGGCGGACAAACCAACAACACCCGACCATTACAAGGACAATCACCCTATGTGGTTAATCTGCAACTGGGCTATGACAACAAAAACAAAGACATCAGCACCTCTTTACTGTTTAATGTCTTCGGCAAAAGAATCAGCGAAGCAGGCACCAGTGGCAAACCCGATGTCTACGAACAACCCTTCAACCAATTGGATTTTATTTACTCACAAAAGATTTTCAACAAACTAAAGCTCAGCTTTAAAGCCAAAAACTTACTCAATGACCAAGCCTTGTTTCTTGTTGGGGATGAAACGGCTCGCTCCTTTACAAAAGGAAGGTCATTTAGCATTGGTATCTCTTATAACCTGTATTAAGCTCTTTTACTAAGTCTTTTCGGTTACAAATGTGTCATGGCTATGACGTTCAAATGAATTTTTAATGACATTTTTATGACATTTATGTTACATATGATAAATTTTTAGTCTTTTTTTATTCGAAATAATAAGTTTTAATTCATTCGCAAGTATTTTTTTAGGGTTAGCTCGTACAATAGCGACAATTTTAATTAATGGTCAATCAAGATGAAAATCAAAACATTCCTTATTACCTTCTTATTGGTGTTCGCTCAATCATCCTATGCTATTGAGTCTTCTGATGAAATTTCATTGCTAAGAGAGCAAGTAAAATTATTAACCCAACGGTTGGATGCCCTAGAAAATCAATCCAAAGTTACAACACAAAAGCAAGAAACCATCGCCAAGAAGGTTGAAACTAATAATAGTGATAAGTTGACAAAGACTCCTAAAAAAGACACCCCTGTTACCGTTGGTTTTACAAAGAAGGGCTTATCTGTGAGTAGTAAGGATGGCAACTGGTCAACAAATTTACAATGGAGAGCACAAATGCGTTTAACTGATCCATACCGTTCAGATCCACGTCAAATTTCTGACTTTTCAAAAGTTGATGAAAGCAGTTTTGAACTGCGTCGTGCACGAATGAAGATTGGTGGCCATGGTTACAAACCCTGGTTAAAATATTATTTTGAAGTCGATTTACAACCCACTCGCAGCACATCTGATAGTTCAACTAAAGCCAGCTCAAGATTAATTGATTGGCGCGTCACCTTAGACAAATACGATTGGTTGTCTTTTCGTGCAGGGCAATGGAAGATCAACTATAACAGAGAACGGGTAGATTCATCAGGTCGCCAAACATTCGTTGAAAGATCTATTGCAAACAGAATTTTCACTACTGACCGTCAAGTTGGGGTTATGGCTTTTGGCCGATTATTTCCAGGCACACGCACTGATTTAAACTACTATCTTGGTATCTTTAATGGAGAAGGCCGTGGGGTCAAGAACGATGACAGTAAAATGTTGTATCTGGCACGTTTGCAGTGGAACTTTTTAGGCCGCGAATTAAAATGGCGCCAATCTGATACGACTTATTCGGAAAATCCAGCAGGTACTCTTGCATTTGCCACCTCATCAACACAAGGCAGATGCACACGTTGGTCATCAAGTGGGTGTGGTAATTTAGATGGGTTCGAGTCTGTATCAAATGCAACAAAAGGGCAGTTCGAAATTGAGCAGTTTGTACAAGAAACAGCATTTAAATGGCATGGTTTTGCTTGGCAACAAGAATACCACAAGAAAAAAATCAAAGACAACATTAACAATACGAGAAGTGAACTAACTGGTGGCTACGCTCAAGCAGGATATTTCTTCCATGATTTATTCCCTGCTATTCCAGAAAAAATGGAATTTGCATTTCGCTATGCTTTCGTTGATGAACCCAATAAAACAGATGTTAACTTTACAAACAACCGCAAAGAATATTCTACTGCCATTAATTATTTCATCAATGGCCATAACAACAAACTAACCTTAGATTATTCTCGACTGTATATTAATGACGGATTACTAGATGTGGATGGTTCAGATAATCGTCTTAGATTTCAGTGGGATGTGTCATTCTAAATATAAGATAACAAAGCCAACAGAGACCTTTTTAAATTAAAAAAGGTCTCTTTTTTTAATTCTCCAAAAAGAAATTCCTTACACAATCCACATATTGATGGTCTTCTTGAACAATGTGCTCAAAGAGCCAATCGCTAAGTAACTGTGTCAATAATGGTGCAACATTTTGACCACTTTTGAACTTATCTTCCAAGTCTGATAATTTTTTACAAAACGCCTGATGACTTTTTTTATGTTCATCCAAATATTGGTAGCCCGAATCAATCAGTAAAGATTCTTCAAAAGCAAAATGAGTAAGGGTGTATTCAACCAGTTTAACTAAGATTTTTTCAACTTGCTTTCTTTCGATATTCTGATCAGTGGCTTCATGCAGTTCATTAATATACTTAACAATTCTTTGGTGTTGTCCATCAATGACGGTTATGCCTGTATTAAACTTTTCTTCCCATTGCAATTTATTCATATTGGCTGCCTATTTAAAAATTTTGAAATTAACGAGCTAAACCAGCCTTCTTTTTTAGCTATATGCATTTTCTTTTGCACTAATGAAGAAAAGTCCTTGTCATCATTTTTAATGTGATTGACCAACCACGTTTTAAGCGTGATTAATAATTCATAAGTTATGTCTTCGCCTTGTTCAAATCTAGCCACATAGCTGGCTACTTTTTTAACAAAAAGTTTATGCACAAGCTTGTGTGCTTTAACAAAAGGATAACCACACTCTTCCATCAACTCTTCTTCAAAGGCAAAGTGAGAAATCGTATAATCCACCAATTGTTGTAAAATTGTGTAAATCTCTTCTCTGTTATTATCATTATTCAACACCAATAACTGATTGATGTAATCGACGATTCTTTTGTGCTGCCTATCAATTGGAGGAACCCCAATTTCCAAATCAACACCCCATTTTATGGCTTTCACTGCTTTAAATACCTTTGATTTTCTTTAATAGAGTGTATTTTAATTCATTACATGATTTTCAATCTTGACAAGAGTCAAGGCGCCGTATGTTAATCAAATTTCATAGTCTATTTTGTATTTCATCAATTGTTACTAAAATGATAACTCCAGCTGTAGTCTAATTATTTTCGTATCACTATTGTTATCCTGCTTTAGCAAGGAAAAATCACTTTGCACTTTTAAATTGTGAACACAATATATTTTGATACACCAATAATGTGCTGTCTTATGATATAATTAATTGAACTCATCTAAAATGGTATTAATTATTAGATATGATGTTTTGACCTGTCCATCCTAATCTACGTGGATTATGAAAGGCAGTATAATATATTGTCTTTGCATACCATAATTTAGAGGACAGGTCATGAACCATATTACCAAACTATTAGA